>CAIYUY010000134.1 GCA_903929485.1 uncultured Desulfuromonadales bacterium | reverse complement strand
TCTGTCACTGCCCAATGAATAAGCAATCTGCTATCCCCTACCATCTCTCCGCACGTTACCACCCTTTTCCAGAAGTTATCCCAAGAGTTATCAACAGGCATTGTTGAAAAAGCATGTCGGAACATGGTCTGGCAGGCAAATCTTGAGTTAAATAAGCCGGATAGCTTTAGAACACTATTGGGGTAGTCAGGTAGCGGCTATCTTCCACAAGGGAGTCATCAAGCCCGTCTGGTTTGAGACCCAGTGAGAAAGGGTGACTGTCCGGAAACAGGGCAGATTCTCATGGATTGTCGCCGCCTATTCTGTTAATAATCTGCGTAGGGGCACGGTGCGCCGTGCCCCTACATCGCCCCACGAGGATCAATTCATGCCCATCAAGAAATCCGAACTTTACTCTTCCCTCTGGCAATCCTGCGACGAGCTGCGCGGGGGGATGGATGCCTCGCAATATAAGGACTACGTGCTGGTCCTGCTGTTCGTCAAATACGTCTCCGATAAGTATGCCGGTGCCCCCTATGCGCCGATCACCATCCCCGAAGGCGCCGGATTCAAGGATATGGTTGCCCTCAAGGGGAAACCGGACATCGGCGACCAGATCAACAAGAAGATCATCGGCCCGCTGGCCAACGCCAACAAGCTGTCGGACATGCCGGACTTCAACGACCCCAGCAAGCTGGGGAGCGGCGCGGAACAGGTGGAGCGTCTCACCAACCTCATAAGCATCTTTGAAAACAGGGCGCTGGATTTCAGCAAGAACCGCGCCGAGGGTGACGACATCCTGGGGGATGCCTACGAATACCTCATGCGCCATTTCGCCACCGAGAGCGGCAAGAGCAAGGGACAGTTCTATACCCCCGCCGAGGTCAGCCGGATCATGGCAAAGATCATCGGCATCCATGAAGCACCGACGACGAACAGCACCACGGTGTATGATCCGACCTGCGGCTCGGGATCGCTGCTGCTGAAAGTGGGGGATGAGGCACGAGGTAGGGGCGACCGGCCGGTCGCCCCTACGTTATACGGTCAGGAGAAGGACGCCGCCACCTCCGGTCTGGCCCGGATGAACATGATCCTGCACAACAACCCCACGGCCCTCATCAGGCAGGGGAACACCCTGGCGAATCCGCTCTTTATCGGCGATCATGGCCAGCTGAAGACCTTCGACTACGTGGTGGCCAATCCTCCCTTCAGCGACAAGCGATGGAGCACCGGGGTGGATGTGGCCAATGACCCCTATGAGCGGTTCAAGCAGTTCGGTACGCCCCCCGACAAGCAGGGGGATTACGCCTATCTGCTCCACATCGTCCGTTCCCTCAAAACCACCGGCAAAGGCGCCTGCATTCTTCCCCACGGTGTCCTCTTTCGCGGCAATGCCGAGGCGGAAATCCGGAAGAACCTCATCCTGAAGGGGTATATCAAGGGGATCATCGGACTTCCGGCCAATCTTTTCTACGGCACCGGCATTCCCGCCTGCATCATCGTCATCGACAAGGAGAACGCCCATACCCGCAAAGGGATCTTCATGGTGGACGCCGGCAGCGGCTATCTCAAGGACGGCAACAAGAACCGTCTGCGTGACTGCGACATTCATCAGATCGTCGATGTCTTCAACAAGCGGCTGGAGATTTCCAAGTACTCCCGCATGGTGGGGGTGGATGAGATCCAGAAGAACAACTTTAACCTTAACATCCCCCGCTACATCGACAGTCAGCAGGCCGAGGATATTCAGGACATAGAAGGTCACCTGAAGGGTGGGATTCCCGTCGTTGATCTGGGTGCCTTGCAACCGTACTGGGAAGTCTGCCCACAGCTACGGCAGGCACTCTTCTCCCCTCGCCCTCAGGGAGAGGGGCCGGGGGTGAGGGTCGGCTTCCTTGATCTGGCCGTCCCCAAGCAGGCCATCAAGCCGACCATCTACGAGCATCCCCAGTTCGTCTCGTTCATACAGAGCATGAATACGTTGTTCAACGACTGGCGACAGCGGAGCAGCGAGAGCCTCAAGGGGTTGCAGGTGAATTGTCATCCCAAGAGCATCATCGTGGAACTTGCCGAAGAGCTCCTCGCCCACTACACCGGCAAGCCGCTCATCAATAAGTACGACGTCTATCAGCATCTCATGGATTACTGGTCCACCACCATGCAGGACGACTGCTACCTCATCGCCGCCGATGGCTGGAAGGCCGAGACGTCCCGTATCATCGAGAAGGACAAGAAGGGGAAGGAGAAGGACAGGGGGTGGAGCTGCGACCTGATTCCCAGACAGCTCATCGTTGATCGCTACTTTGCTCCGCAGCAGGGTGCGCGTCGGGATCTGGAGGCGAAACTTGAGGGGGTGAGCGCCCAACTGGCCGAGATGGAAGAAGAGCATGGCGGCGAGGAGGGAGCGTTTTCGGAACTGGACAAGGTGAACAAGGCCAACGTCACGGCCTATCTGAAGGTAGGGGCAATTCATGAATTGCCCCTACTCAAGGCCTGGCTGAAACTCTGCACCCAGGAAAGCGACCTCAAGAAATCCCTGAAGGATGCCGAGGCGGCCCTGGACACGTTGGCCTACGGGAAATATCCCAAACTGGGCGAGGCCGAGATCAAGACGCTGGTGGTGGAGGACAAATGGCTGGCAACGATCAGCGCCGCCATTCATGGGGAGATGGACCGAATCAGTCAGGCGCTCACCAAGCGGGTGAAGGAGTTGGCCGAACGGTACGAAACGCCGCTCCCCCTGGCCGCGAAGAAGGTGGAGGAGTTGGAGCAGAAGGTGAGCAGGCATCTGGAGCGAATGGGGTTCTTATGTAATTAACGAAAATTCATAATTATCAGAATTTGCTTGAGCAGATTTCCAACACCTATACCCAGGGTCGCCTTCGCGCTGTCAAGGCCGTCAACGCTCATGTTGCGCAAACCTACTGGCTGGTTGGTAAGCAGATTATTGAATATGAACAAGGCGGAAAGAGCAAGGCCGAGTACGGCAAAGCATTAATTACCACTTTGGCTCG
>CAIYUY010000133.1 GCA_903929485.1 uncultured Desulfuromonadales bacterium | reverse complement strand
GGAACAGATAAGGCGTGTCCCGGTCTATTTCGATAAAATTAGGTTTCATGGTAGTCCCCACCGATTAAACTGCCGATATTGTTGGGGATTATACCGTAAAAGTGGAAAAAATACCAGAAAAAAGAAACATAAACTTCAACATTTTCGGATAGTTAACAAATGTCCCCTGACCGCGTCGCCACCTGGCCCACTCGGCAAGTCCGACAGGCTGCTAGAACGTAGAACGTAGAACGGGGTTTAAAACAACCCGGGAATGCTGAGACCACCGGTGACCTTCCCCATCTCTTCGGCCATCTGGGCCTGAACCTTCTTCAGCGCCTCGTTGACCGCCGAGGTGATGAGATCCTGCAGCATCTCCACATCCTCCGGGTCCACGGCTTCCTTCTGAATGGTCAGACTGAGAATCTGGTTTTTGCCGTTAACCGTGACGGCCACGGCGCCGCCGCCAACAGTCGCCTCGGCGGTTTTCTCCGTCGCCTCTTCCTGCAGTTTCGCCATCCGTTGTTGCATCATCTGCGCCTGTTTCATGATCTGGGCCAAGCCTTTGGACATCGGTAACGCCTCCTGATTATGGTGATGTTATTTGGGCGACGCATGCGTCGCCCCTACGGATAAATTCATTGGCTGTTCGCCTTCTTTTCCAACTCCAGTTTCCCGCCGAAGATCTCCACCGCGGCGGCCACAAGGGGGTGTTTCTTCAGATTATCTTCAGCCTGCTTTACGCTCTCAATGGAATGAAGCTTTTTTTTTTCATGCACCGTCGGGGGAAGATTCCCACCGGCTTCGGTCAGCTTGACGAGCTTGAGCTCCGGGGTTCCCCCAAAATGCTCCCGCGCCAGGGATGTCAAGGTCGCCACCGCATCGGGCTCGGAGAGACTGCTGTAATAGAAGGAGTCGGCAGGGAAGCCGACCTCTACCTTTGAAGCAGAGATCCCAAGGGGGTGGCCATGCTCCAGAAACGCGCCGATTCTCGCTTTTTTTTCCTTCACATAGGTCACAAAACCGCTCCAGGGATCGGAGGAATTTCCCGACGAGTTCCCGGCTGCCGGCGGAGGTGACTGAGACGGGATCTCGGACGATACGGCGGAAGGGGGTGGACGGGGCGGCGCCACGGAAGCAGATGCTGTGGGCCGGGAGGGCGATACCGGTGCAGTTTCCCTTCGCGGCGCCTGCCCGGTAACGACTTCACCGGACCGAAGACCCTGCTCCAGAGTGCGCAGACGCTCCAGGAGGTCACCGATGGGGATCACCGGCGCCATGGTTGCCGCCCGAATCAGGACCATCTCCAGAACCAACCGGGGAAAGGAGGAGAGCGACATCTCGCTCTCGGCCTTGATCAGTAAAGAGATCTGCCGTTGCAGATCATCCAGGGTAAGCGGAGCCACCTGTTCCCTCAATAGCGCCAGTTCCGCATCGGCCAGGTCGAGGAGTTCTCCCGGCTGTTTCACCGCCTTGAGAATGGCAAGAGCTCGAAACTCCTCAATGAGTTCCTGGCAGAACTGACGCATGCTGTAACCAAAGGCATCCACCCGCCGCACGGCGTCGAGAACTCCTGCTGCGTCATGGGCGAAGATCGCCTCCGAGGTCTCCAGCAGGAGCCGGCGATCCACTACTCCCAGGAGGTTCGTTACATCCTCATCCAGCACGTTGTCGCCACAGAAGGCCAGGACCTGATCCAGTGTCGACAGGGAGTCACGCATGCTGCCGTCCCCCTTACGGGCGACCATGGTCAAGGCGCTCTCCGTGACGCTGATATTCTCCCTACGGACGATATCTTCCAGGCGCGCCACGATCTTTTTCAGCGATATTCGTTTGAAGTCGTAGCGCTGACAGCGGGAAAGGATGGTAATGGGGAGTTTGTGCGGTTCGGTGGTGGCGAAGATGAACTTGACGTGAGGCGGGGGCTCTTCCAGCGTCTTGAGCAGGGCGTTGAAGGCGTTGGTGGAAAGCATGTGAACTTCGTCGATGATGACGATCTTGTAGCGACCCCGGGCGGGAAGATAACGGATGGTATCGCGAAGTTCACGAACATCATCTACCCCGGTGTTGGAAGCGCCGTCGATCTCCAGCACGTCCACTGCGTTGCCTTCGGTAATCTCCCGGCAGGCGGAACAGACATTACATGGCTCCGGCGACGTTCCCTGCTCACAGTTAAGCGCCTTGGCCATGATTCGGGCGGAGCTGGTCTTACCAACCCCGCGAGCGCCAGTGAAGATAAAGGCATGGGCGACACGGCCGGATGTCAGGGCATTGGTCAAAGCCCGGCTGACATGCTCCTGGCCGACCAGGTCGGCAAAAGTCTGGGGCCGATATTTTCTGGCCAGGACGAGATACGACATGCGCCCCTCGTAAAAAATGTTATGGGTACAACTGATAGCTGGGTTGCCCCGCGGCACACGGAGACGGCTACTGCCGTTGCTTCCTTCCGGACCTGGCGGAGTTCATAACCTTCCATTGCGCGGGACCCAGCTATCAGTTGTACCCACAACATCCGCAAAACTGATAAACCTGCCGGGCGATGTCGCCTCGGCAGGGTCATTGATAATGGCGGAGAGAGAGGGATTCGAACCCTCGGTACGCGTTAACGTACACACGCTTTCCAGGCGTGCTCCTTCAACCGCTCGGACATCTCTCCGTGTAAAGAGACCGTACTATAATCTACCGTGCGTCGTTTGTAAAGAGCTTTGTCACTGCCTCGTGAGATACTAACCGGAAATGGGTGAGATATTCCGACAGGAAGGGTAATCAGAGCAGACCCAGAATTTCTTGCCGGCATTAGCCCCCTTCTTCACTGTCCCAACCCTCATTTTTTTACCGCAAAGAGTGCAATCAAACACCATGGCCTGCTCAATCCTGACAGAGGTACGTTCGGCATGTTCCTGCTTCTCAACTGATGCGGCCACAGCCTGCGCCACTGCCTCGGCAAACGGTTGTTCCACTCCGGCGGCTATCGTCTGTGTAATGGCGTCCGTAACCGGCTGTTCGATCCCCGTAGCAATAGCCTCCTCAATGGCCTCGGCCACCGGCTGGGCGACAGCCAGTGAAACCGTGCTCTCGATGGATCGCGCCACCGCATCAGCAACCGGTTGTGCGACAGCCCGAGAGACAGAACTCTCGATGAAAGCCGCCATCGTCCGCGATACGGCCTGGGCAACCGGCTGTTCGACGCCAACAGCTATCGCCTGCGCGATAGCGTCAGTCACCGGTTGAACAACACCGGCCGCAACAGCCCGCTGAATGGCTTCAGCCACCGGTTGGGCGACAGCCTCAGAAACCGTACTCTCTATGGAAGTCGCCATTGCCCGCGACACCGCTGCCGCGACAGGCTGTTCAACTCCCGCCGCTATCGCCAGTGTGATGGCGGCGGCCACCGGCTGTTCGACGCCAACAGCTATCGCCTGCGCGATGGCATTAGTCACCGGCTCCTCAACTCCTGACGCCACGGCCTGGGCAATGGCGTCAGCCACCGGCTGAGCAACACCAACCGCAACAGCCCGCTGAATGGCTTCTGCCACCGGTTGGGCGACAGCCTCAGAAACCGTACTCTCCATGGAAGTCGCCATTGCCCGCGACACCGCTGCCGCGACAGGCTGTTCAACTCCCGCCGCTATCGCCAGTGTGATGGCGTCGGCCACCGGTCGTTCGACGCCAACAGCTATCGCCTGCGCGATGGCATTAGTCACCGGCTCCTCAACTCCTGACGCCACGGCCTGGGCAATGGCGTCAGCCACCGGTTGAGCGACACCGACCGCAATGGCCCGCTGGATGGCATCGGTCACCGGCTGGGCGACAGCCTCCGAAACGGTGCTCTCCATGGAAGTCGCCATCACCCGCTGAAGCGCCTCGGCGACGTGGTGACCTATACCGGCTGATACCGCTTTTTCCATGGCTGCAACCACCGGTTGCTCGACACCGGCGGCGACGGCCTCCTTTATGGCCATGGTAACCGACTGAGCCACAGCCTGAGGCACCTCGCTCTCAAGGGTGACCGTGATCACCCTTGCCACTGCGTCCAGAACCGGTTGTTCCACTCCGGCGGCAACCGCTTTCGCTATGGCATCGGAAACCGGCTGGGCCACAGCCTGTTGAACCTGGTTATCAATGGAAGCAGCCACGGCACGCGACACGGCTTCGGCCACCGGTTGTTCAACGCCGCCGGCGACTGTCTCCGCCATGGCCCTGGCAACCGACTGAGCCACAGCCCGCGGCACCTCCCTCTCCACGGTATCCGTGATCACCCTTGACACCGCATCCAGAACCGGTCGATCCACACCGGCGGAGACAGCTTTCGCTATGGCCTCGGCAATCGGCTGGGCCACCGAATCGGCGACCTTCTTCTCCAATATTCCGGCGATTGCCTGGTCAACGGCGTCTACAACCGACTCGTCCAGAGCCTTGGCCATCTGTTTTCCCACGGCAAGAGCAACAGTGTCTCCCAACGAATCGGTGACCTCCCCCCATACCACCCGGGTAACAGCCTTCTCCACCGCGTCGGCAACAGCATGCTCGGAATAATGCTCAGCTCCCCCGGCCTTTGCTTCCCCTGAAGAGATCAGGGAGGCAAGGAAGGAAGGCGCGGGACTCTCGGCGCCGGTCGTATCGTAACCTTTCAGCATGGACGGTTCAATGGCGTCCACCGACGGCTCGTCATGAGGCGCTATCACATTTTGTTTCCCGGCGGAATCATCAATTTCACCACCGGCCCCTTCTACCGAGAATCCTCCCCCACTCACTGCAACTCCGATTCCCGGCAATGGCTGCTCTCTCCTCACGGGAAATACGACTTCAACACCCAGGGATTTGCCGATTACAGTGATGGGTTCGGTTGCCCGCTGTAACAACAGCTGCAATTTGTTTTCGCTTACGATGTCAATGCTCGATTCCTTGGCGAATTTTCGTGCGTCACGACTAAAATAAGCCGGTGAAATAATGATACCGCCGGTTACTGATTCACTTAACATGGCGCTGTGAAAATTTTTCAGGACATCCAGTTCAATACGCTCTTTATCCCACAGTTTGTAGTTCACTAAATATCTAGTTGAATCTTTCACAAGGATAAGATCGGCCTGGCTGGAATTAAGACCGAAATACACCTGTAGTTGATACCCTTCGGCACGATACGCTTCCTGGATATTCTTTTTGCAGATTTCATACTCCAGGCCGGTAATGGAATCACTTTTGCCCGTACTCTTTTTCTTGTTAAGTTGACTACTCTTCATGCTGGCCCTGACTCTGTTTTCCACATTCAGGTTATCCCGCACCTGCTGAAAGAACCATCGAAAACCATAGAAAAGAGCGGCCAACAGCGCCAGCACCACAAGGAATAAACCAACGAAGAAGGAACCGACATTCCATAACTTTCCTTCGGCGGCTGCCGCGCCGGGCAGCACGACTTTAGGCGCCGGTTTTGACGGGTCATTGACCGAAAATTCAGAAGGGTGTCGCTGACGATAACCGGTGAGAGCCGTCTGAAGAACGAAGCTGTACATGTCATCAGTCAAAAGAAATTTTTCGGCAAAGGTATCCATCCTCAGCCCTTGGGCGCCGGCGGAAAGCTGGTAAGCATCGTTGAGCACCGCTACTCCCGCCGAACTGTTTGCGGTTCTCGCATCCGGTCCGGTGGAAAAGATCTTCTCCACTGCGCCTTGAAAAGCGGAAAACTTCACCTCACTGAACAGTGAGGCAGCGGGATTTTCTCTATTAATCAAACCGGTTATTGAATTGAGCCCGGAGTTGCACTCGAATTTTCGTTCCCGAATATAGTAAGTTCTGCTGGAGCGTCGTCCCGCCACGGAAAGAACGTCCGTTATTTTCGTCACCTTCAGATCTTGCGAAAATGAAGCCACCAGGTTGTTCAGAAGGGGAACAGAACCGTTTTTGCCGTCATACTTCGCACCGGGGTATTTTCTCGCTAACGTGCTGTTGATATACGCAAGATGCTTTGGGCTGTTCGCGGGAAAGGCTTCCGTCGCCTTATGATCAAGTTCGACTAATGTCAGTTCTGTTTCCCTGGCGAGTTTTTCCAGCTCGGTCCAGTATGCCACGGTCAGCTTGAAACCATCCACTGACGCCGAACGGGATGAAGCGCTTGGGTCCGCCGACCGCGTCGGGAAGGGGGCGGCATCCGAAGAGGCGACCTGGATGGCAAGGAGAGGAACCAGCCCAAGAAGAGTCATGACGATAACATTCATGACTCCCCGTGGCTCGACCATGATCAGCCGCGAATAAACTGCATTCGCCCTGTAACTATGCTGCGTAGTAGTGGGACTCTTTGCCATAATCGATCCATGAACCACGTTATTTATTGAGAAACGCACTAAACGTTAATGCGCCGCACCATGCATTATTTTTGCCGTAAAATCAAATCAATTTACCCTCATGACCTTGGACATGACAGTCATTTTCCCGGAGGATGAGGGCGCGGGTTTCGCTGTAAACTCGTTTTCCAAGGTTAATTGCTTGACAGTGCTGACGCGCAAAACGGCTTTGCCCGACAGACCGGCATGTTAGGTCACCCTAAATAAATATTTTGTCGCAAAGTATTTGTAGACAAAGATCCGGCCATTCGATAGGATAGCATGGAAAGACTCTGATGATGAGAGGAGGTCCTTTGCTATGCCAAGAGAGATCAATGTCCATCTAATCCATAATGGTCGGGTTATTACGGTTGAAGAACTAGCTGATATTCGAGAGACTGTTACCAGTTGTTGTGGTTTAAGCCGTAGTGAGCTAGCGTTGACGATCAGTGAACATCTTGAGTGGCGTAGTGCGAGTGGCTCTTTGAAACTGGATACCTGTGCGAAGCTTCTGGAAAAACTGGAGCAACAGGGTCTGTTGAAGCTTCCTGCTAAACTGGAATCACGAGGAAGTGGTGTGCGAAAACCGCCACTACTGACGGAGCGAACAGCTTACGGTGAACCCCTGGAAGGAATCGTTGGCGAACTAGGCCCCGTTCAGGTCGTTCCGGTAGCGGAGCCGGATGAAGTCGCTCTCTGGAATGAATATGTGAGTCGGTACCACTACCTGGGTTACCAGCAGCCATTTGGCTGCACTCTGCGTTACTTCATTACGTGTGAGCGAGGTTTGCTGGGGTGCCTGCTCTTCTCCGGGGCGGCAAAAGCTTTACGGGAGCGTGACCAGTGGCTTGGTTGGACTACGGAACAACGACGGCGCAACCACGGTTATGTTGTCAATAATAGCCGGTTTCTGGTATTTCCCTGGGTGCAGGTGAAGAACCTGGCGAGCCATGTATTGGGTCAGGCGGTGCGACGCCTTGGCGATGACTGGCAGCAGCGCTGGGGGTATCGGCCGGTGGTTGTGGAAACCTTCGTCGATCAGGAGTATTACGCCGGTACCTGTTACCGTGCGGCGAATTGGCTTTATCTGGGGCAAACCACCGGAACCGGCTTGCCGCGCAAGGGCAAGAGTTATACGAGCAGTCCAAAACAGATATTGGTACTGCCGTTGGTGGCAAATTTCCGTGAGGTTCTCTGTTCAGCGGGGGTGACCCCATGAGCAAACCGAGCCGCAGGCCGAATCGGGAAGAGCTTAAAACGGCGCGTAAGGAAAGGAAACAGGCTCAAAAGGCGCTGGGGCTCCGCTTGGCAGAAGAAGGCTTGCCGAAGAAATCTCATGCGACCATCTCGAACGGAAAATGTCGTTACCAGAGTACGGAAGAGGAAGGAATTGCCCGTACGGAGGCGACGTGGGAGCAGTTGAAGGTTCTGCGGAGCGAGTTGCCTCGACTGCTCAAGCGGTTCGCGGCGATTCCCGATCCGAGAAATCCTTTGAAGACGAAACATAAACTCTCGGTTCTACTGCTCTACGGCATCCTGTCGTTTGTCTTGCAGATGGCTTCTGCCCGTGAGGCGACGCGGGAGATGAGCCGGCCGATGTTCTGGGAGAACCTGAAGCGCTTCTTTCCGGATTTGGAAGACGTGCCTCACCATGACACGTTGAAACGACTCCTGGCGGAACTGGATATCAGCGAGTTGGAGAACCTGCACCTGGATCTGGTCCGAGGATGGTTCAAAAAGAAGAAGTTTCGCCGGTATGTCGTAGATAACTGTTATCCGGTGGCCATCGACGGCACCCAGAAGCTCTGCCGGGACGAACTTTGGGCTGAAGAGTGCCTGCAGCGCACCTATAACCGGGGTGAGGGCACCGAGCAGACCCAATATTACGTGTATGTCCTCCAGGCGAGTCTGGCCTGTCCCGGGGGGCCGTGTATCCCGCTCCTGACAGAGTTTCTGACCTATGCGGGTGACGGTACGGATGACACTAAGCAGGATTGTGAACTGAAAGCGTTCAACCGATTGTCAGAGCGGCTCAAGGCCGCGTTTCCAGCCTTAAAAATCATGGTCTTGTTGGATGGGCTGTACGCAAAGGGACCCGTCTTTGAACGGTGTAGTCTGTACCATTGGCAGTATATGATCGTCATGAAAGATGGCGCCCTGCCTACGATATTACAGGAATTCGAGACATTGTCGGGACTGGAACCGGAACAGCGGCGCAGCATGGTCTGGGGTGGCCGCAATCAGCAGTTCCGTTGGATGAACGCCATTGAGTACGAGTACGGACCAAACGCCAAGAAGCGGGTACTCCTTCATGTGGTAGAGTGCCAAGAACAGTGGCGTGAGATTGAAAAAGGGAGTTCCCGCGAGATCGAAAAGAGCAGTCGGCACCTCTGGATTTCCAGTGAACCTCTGACCAAATGGAACCTCCATGAGCGTTGTAATCTGGGTGCTCGCGCCCGATGGACGATAGAAACCGGCTTTTTAGTAGAGAAGCATCAGGGATATCAGTTTGAGCATTGCTTCTCGTATGACTGGAACGCCATGAAAGGTTACCATTGCCTGATGCAACTGGGCCATATGTTCAATATGATGGCTCGGTACTCAGGGGAACTGGCCAAGTTCATCAAGGATATGGGGATACAAGGAGTGATCCAATTCGTTCGCAACAGCATTGCGGCACCTTGGCTCAATATGAAGTGG
>CAIYUY010000132.1 GCA_903929485.1 uncultured Desulfuromonadales bacterium | reverse complement strand
TTGGTCTGGAAGGCGATGCCGTCGATGACCGAGATGATGTCGGCGATCTTCTTGGAACTGCCGCTGATGGATTCCATGGTCTCCACCACCCGGGTGATGACCGTCCCTCCCTTGATCGCCACGCTGCTGGCGTTGTTGGCCAGTTGGTCGGCCTGCTTGGAGTTGTCGGCATTCTGTTTTACGGTGGCGGTGAGCTCTTCCATGCTGGCGGCGATCTCTTCCAGAGAGGCTGCCTGTGACTCCGAGCGTTGGGCCCTGTCGGAGCTGCCGCCGGCTATCTCTTTGGTTGCGGTGGCGATGGAGTCGCTGCTCGTCTCCACATTTCCCATGATCTGGCGCAGGTTGGTCACCATGGCGGCAAAGGCGTTCCCCATGACGTCGTGCTCCGATGCCGGTTTGACGGTCACGGTGAGGTCTCCGTCGGCGATCTTTTCGGCGGTGGCGGCCAAATCTCGAAGGGTTGAAACCATGCGGGTCAGCGCCTGCATCAACTGATCCTGGGGCGACCGTTCCCGCACCTCTACCGTCAAGTTCCCCAGGGCGATCTGCGAGGCCGCCTCGGTCACCGTGGTCATGGCCACGATCAGAACATTCAGGTTGTTCTTGATCTCGTTGAAATCACCGTTGTAGGAGTCGGTGATCTTGGGAGGGATATCCCCCTTGGAGATCCGGTCCACGTACTCGGCAGCCACGTTCAAGGGGCCGATGACGGCGTCCAGAGTACCGTTGACCCCGGTCAC
Organism: uncultured Desulfuromonadales bacterium; assembly: GCA_903929485.1. Lineage (GTDB taxonomy): Bacteria > Desulfobacterota > Desulfuromonadia > Geobacterales > CAIOGM01 > CAIOGM01. The sequence goes on along the minus strand of CAIYUY010000132.1, from coordinate 2,613 downwards.
GATCTTCCGGAAATCCCCCTGGTGCTTGGCTGCGTCGGCCCGGGTGGCCAGCTTGCCGGCAATTGCCGCCTGGGCAAGGAGACCGGCGTCGGTCACCAGGGCGTTGACGGCGTCGATACAGGTATTGAGGTTGTTCTTGAGCTCGTTGAAATCGCCGTCATAGGAGTCGGTGATCCTGGGAGGGATGTCCCCCTTGGAAATTCGGTCCACGTACTCCGCCGCCACGTTCAAGGGGCCGATGACTGCGTCCAGAGTACCGTTGACTCCGGTCACGATCTTCTGAAAATCCCCCTGATGTTTGGCGGCGTCGGCCCGGGTGGCCAGCTTGCCGGCAATCGCCGCCTGGGCAAGGAGACCGGCGTCGGTCACCAGAGCGGTGACGGCGTCGATGCAGGTGTTGAGGTTGTTCTTGATCTCGTTGAAATCACCGTTGTAGGAGTCGGTGATCTTGGGAGGGATATCCCCCTTGGAGATCCGGTCCACGTACTCCGCCGCCACGTTCAAGGGGCCGATGACGGCGTCCAGGGTACCGTTGACCCCCATGACGATCTTCCGGAAATCCCCCTGGTGTTTGGCGGCGTCGGCCCGGGTGGCCAGCTTGCCGGCAATTGCCGCCTGGGACAGAATGTTGGCGTCGGTCACCATGAGGTTGATATTGTCGATGCAGTTGTTGAGGTTGAGCTTGACCTCGTTGAAGTCGCCGTTGTAGTTATCGGTGATCCTGGGGGGGATATCTCCCTTGGAGATCCGGTCCACGTATTCCGCCGTCACGTTCAGGGGGCCGATGACGGCGTCCAGGGTCTCGTTGACACCGGTCACGATCTTCCGGAAATCCCCCTGGTGCTTGGCTGCGTCGGCCCGGGTGGCCAGCTTGCCGGCGATGGCGGCCTGGGAGAGGGTGTTGGCGTCGGTCACCAGGGCGGTGACGGCGTCAATGCAGGTATTCAGGTTGTTCTTGATCTCGTTGAAATCACCGTTGTAGGAGTCGGTGATTTTGGGAGGGATATCCCCCTTGGAGATCCGGTCCACGTACTCGGCAGCCACGTTCAAGGGGCCGATGACGGCGTCCAGAGTACCGTTGACACCGGTCACGATCTTCCGGAAATCCCCCTGGTGCTTGGCTGCGTCGGCCCGGGTGGCCAGTTTCCCTTCCACCGCGGCCCTGGAGAGCATGGTTGCGTCGGCCACCAGAGCCCTGACGCCGTCAACCATCCTTTTCATGGAGGCCATGACGCTGCAGTTGTCACCGGAGTTAAGCTGGATATCGTGGGAAAGATCGCCTGCCGCGACCAGGTTTGCTACCTCACCGACTTTCTTGGGGTCCGCGCCCAACTGGAGCATGATGATCCGGCTGATGAAGATCCCCAACCCGATGGCCAGGAGGACGGCGGAGACAACCAGGATGATCATGACCTTCACCGCGCCGTTGGCCAGCAGGGTGTTGGAGTCGGATTTTTCCTTGGCGTTTTTTACATTAACCGTGACCGCATCGTTGATGATTTTGTTCATTTGATTCGCAATGACGGCGCCATCGGTCTCAATGAATTTCATGGCTTCTTGCAGTTTTCCCGCCTCCGCCAAAGCAAGCTCCTTTTGAGTCAACTGGTCATAGGCGGCTAGCCCGCTCTTCAGTTCCGCCGTCAACTTCTTGTCATCGGCGGTCATGTCCCCTTTCTCGTAGATCGCCAGTTTTTCCGAAATATCCTTGAGATACTCAGCTGTTTTGGTCCGGATAGCCCTCACTTTTTCAGAGTTTCCGGCGGACAGCAGCGCATAGAGGTTGTTGACTCGTATTTTCTGGAATTCGTTGACAATTCCGGTCAAATGGCCCAGCGGTTGGGTGTTTTGTTCATAGAGCGCCGTATCAGCGTCATCCAGCTGTTTGATCTTCGTGATGCCCACCGCGCCGACAACCCCCGCGATGAGCGCTACCAGGGTGAAACCGCCGAGGAGCTTCTTCTTGAGGTCGAGATTGTTGTACCAGTTCACTGTGTATTCCTCCTTGTGGGTTAGTTGTTCTCCCCCCTCCCCACCCCTACCCTCGGGAAATGGGGGGCTCTTACTCTTTCCGGGAAAGAGGGACTTTTCGTGAAGTTAACGTTGCGGATCGGTTAAAATCCGACCCACTCCAAATCATGCCCCGCGGCTCTGGCCGATGGCTCTCCTTCGCCTCCCTTGGCTTCATGATAGCCGTTGGCCTTGTGATAACCGTTGGCCTTGCCGCTTTTCCCCAACCCTTTCCCCTTGGGAAAAATCTGAATTTTGGGGGGCGCCGGTTCCTTCCGTTCTCCTTTGCGGCCTTCGTTCAGGATGAAGCGGTTCACCGCTTCCACCAGCAACTGAACCTGCTCTTCCAGCGCCTCGGAGGCGGAAGATGTCTGCTGCACCACCAAGCTATTTTCCTGGGTCATATCGTTCATGCTGGTGATGGCGCTGTTGATCTGCTCGATCCCCACTGACTGCTCATTGGATGCCGTGGCGATTTCGGCCATGATGTCGGTCACCTTTTTGATGCTGGTGACGATCTCCTGCATGGTCTGACCGGCCTCTCCCACCAGTTTGCTGCCGTTGCCGACCTTGTCCACCGAATCGCTGATCAGCTCCTTGATCTCC
>CAIYUY010000131.1 GCA_903929485.1 uncultured Desulfuromonadales bacterium | reverse complement strand
GCGGTAAGCGGTTATATCATATTTCATAGTCTCGAACCTCAAGTTTCAACTGTCGACAAGCCGGAACCAAACAGGAAAGTCAAAGGCCATCACGCGGATCAAATCCGATAAATTCGGATTACAATCTGATCAAGCAAAAATCTTGTGGATTGATCAGATTTTTATCAGATTTTATCCGAAGTTATCCGCGTGAAACGGTTTTGAATCCGGTTCCTACACCACCCGCCAACGAATAGCAAACAGCTCACTCGTGCTGACCAGCTGCCGTAACCTTGCCTCAACTCCCTCGATCAACCCTTCCTTCCGGCTGTCAATCTCATCCTGAGCCTCAAACAGGGTGCGGCGTTTGGTGTTGCGTTTCTTCTCCAGCTCCTTGATCTCCTTCTGAGCCTTCAGCTTCTCCTCCAGCTTCAGGATCTTCTTTGATTCCGTCTTCTGGGACTTGATCTCTCGATCCAGCTCCTTCAGCTCGTATTCCAGACCGCTCTTCAGATCATCGGCCCATTTTTCCAGCTTCTCCATCTCTTCATCGAAGAACACCGAATTCCGTGCGCCGATGGTCTCGATAATGCGGCATCTGCCTGTTTCAAAGATCCGGTCAAGTTGCTCACGAATCGCAGGGACCACCTGCTGTTCCCCCAGACATGACCCCGGTAAGGAAAACAGCCGTTGCGCCTGCACGTCGTCAAGCGTCTCCCCTTCATCCGTAATAGCGGCGAAGAGGAGATGATCCTCCTCTTCAAAGGACTCCACCGAAAGCCGGGCAAGTGACAGACAGCCTGACCTCCCCACCAATGGCTCCAGGATGGAGACTTTCACCGGTTGCCCGGAATAATCGAAGTGAAGCTCCGCTGCCGGCAAATTTTTCCCGGCAGCTTTCTTCAGAATCTGCTGCAGAAACCGCAGAAACCGGGACAGATCTATTTAAATCCAATGAGAGGGGATGAGGGTCCAACCCTCCATTCACCTTTTTGTAAACGAGAGACGACATAACCGAAATTTTCAATAACGAGTTGGCTGTCATACTATGTGAGATGATATTAGCGTTGGAGAGTGGTTAATTGTTGATTGATGCTGTTGCTCAAGTAGAAAGAATCATCTGCGACTTCTGGGCATCCGACCCGAGTAACAGCCTGGATCTCGAAACAGGAGAGAAGGCTTGGGCACTACCTCATGTTGCTATAGCTCAAGGAGATGATCCTCTGTTTCTCCGCAACAAAGAGATGATCGGATCGTTTCTCTGGACGCCTGAAGAGGCCTATGCTCTTGCCTTTCCCGATGCTCCGGCACCTGCCAGCGAGTTGCGGGTCATCAGCTATGTTTTACCGCAGACCCCGGAAACTCGTGCCGACCAACGCTTGGAGAAAACCGTGCCCGCTGAACGCTGGGCACGTTCACGTTTCCATGGTGAAGAATTCAATTGCAATCTGCGAAGCCACTTGGCTGAGGCTCTCACACGAGCAGGTTATCCATCGGTTGCGCCCGAGCGTTTACCCGATTTCGGCTACCAGCAGTCAGTGCGTTTTGGACTGGCCTCTAACTGGTCGGAACGACATGCTGCTTTCGTCGCAGGACTCGGTACATTCGGACTGTCCGATGCAATGATCACCCAATGGGGAAAGGCTGTTCGCTTTGGCTCGGTGGTGTCGCGCATTAATCTGCCGGTGACAAAGCGAGTTTACGGCGAGGACCATCACGCCTGGTGCCTCTGGTATGCCAAGGGAACCTGCGGTGCCTGCGCGAACCGATGCCCGGTCGGCGCCATCACAACAAACGAAGGTCACGACAAACAGGTCTGTTTCACCTATATCCGAGAAACAACGACTCCTTTTGCCACCAGAACCTACGGCACTGGGGCCACACCCTGCGGCCTATGCCAGGTAAAAATCCCTTGCGAGGCGCAGGTGCCTACGGAGTTGCGAAGAAACTCCGAATGCGTCAGTCTTTGACAAGAAAAGTAAAGAGTAGGGTTCCAACCAGGCGGAAGCACCGGTCTAACATCGCCAGTGTTCTTCCTAAATGTTATGCAGATTAAAAATCATGGAGAAAATAAACGCATGGCCCTCATAAATTGCCCTGAGTGCGACAGAGAAATTTCTGATAAAGCAGAGGCTTGCCCTCACTGTGGATTTCCTGTAGCAAAACTTGCTACGCCTCTGACACCTAAACCGACTCAAAATGATTTACCAAATTCAATTGAATGCCTTGACTGCCTAAAAGATTTTCCTTTCCATGACGAAGTTTGTCCTCACTGCGGCCTCTTCAACTCCCGGAAGTACAAATACTTACAACCAGAAGAACCTGAAGTGCAAAAAATTAACATCACGAAAGACGAAGTGCGCTGCCCGAAGTGCTCATCCGCCCAGATCGCAGCTGGGAATAAAGGATTCGGACTAGGTAAGGCCGCTGCAGGAGGCCTACTCCTTGGGCCTGTCGGGCTGCTTGGTGGACTTATTGGTAGCAAAAAGACTACTGTGACCTGCCTGAAATGTGGCCACAAATGGAATCCATAGGAACCACTACTGATTTAATGAGTCTTCGATGGGCGGATGTGATGAATACATAACACAATCGCTAGCAACAGGAGTTGGTAATAAATATAGCCTTGACATTATATAGCTTGCAGACTATTTTTAAGAAAAGGGAATGAAATATGGTCTGGAAAGTTGTTACGGTTGAATTCTTCGATGATTGGTTTCTGGGCCTTGACGCTTCGGAACAACAAGATGTGTTGGCCGCGATATTCGTTCTCGAACAATACGGCCCGACCTTGGGTAGACCGCACGTTGATAGCCTCAAAGGCACGGACAAGGTAAAGAATTTGAAAGAACTTCGCGTGCAACACAAAGGGAAACCGTACCGCATATTTTTTGCTTTTGATCCTCTCCGCCAGGCGGTGATGCTATGTGGCGGAGATAAAACCGGCAATAAACATTTTTACGAAACCATGATCCCTATTGCAGAGAGTGAATTCCTGAGCTATCTGCAGGAACTGGAGTGAGTTATGGCAAAGCAACTGTCAGAACTAATAAAAAAAGTAGATCCGACTGTGGTGGCAGCAGCACGGATTCAGGCGGAACAGGAGATTTTTGAACTTCGCCTTGCTCAGTTACGCCAAACGGTTGAGATGTCTCAACATGATCTGGCGGTTGCACTTGGAATATCGCAACCCTCCGTCGCCAATCTGGAAAAACGCGGCCACGAAGTTAAAATCTCTTCTCTCAAACGGTACGTTGAGGCACTTGGCGGCAAGCTGTCACTGGATGTAGAGTTGTCTGACGGTCGTCACATCGGCATTAACGTTTAGAGCCCTCTCTTTGTTATAAAGTGTGCAAAAGGCACTACGGTTTGCGTAAGGAGATGGATCTTGACAAAGAATTCGGAATGTAGAAAAGGTTCGTTCACACCTTCGACAGCCTTACTCAATCAGAGGCTCGCTACCTTTTCAAGACCCCGGATGCTGACACAATACGAAATCGAATTATTGCGTCAGAGCAAGAAGGAGATAGGGGAGGCAGTACGAAAGAGAATTGATGATTGGCGTAAAGAGCGTGTTCAGCCATGAATCATAGCGACATGTGCCAAGAGACCGGGATGGAAAAAGAATATGATTTTTCTGCGGCGGAGCAGGGGAAGTTTTATTGCAAACATGAACATATGAAAATTCCTGTGAGCAGATCGACCGTGTCAGAGCCTGAAAAGAAGGGTAGCAAAAACTTTTAGGTGTACTTTTAGGGGTACTTTTTTAAAGTATAGGATAAAGTGTAATGATTTAAGTGCCTATTGACGGATACCTCTTCCGCCAGTACAACGTCCGGCATAGTCCGGTAAAGACCGAAAGCCTTTGAGAAATCAAGGGCTTTTTTTGTTAATTGAAGGGCTGAAAGCGGTTGGTAAGGTGATACCGATAAGGAGGGACGCGGCATGAATGACAAGAGCATGATGGTAACTGAGCAGATCACGGCGCAGATTCAGACAATCAGGGGGCAACGGGTGATGCTGGACAGTGACCTTGCCGAGATTTACGGCGTACAAACCAGGATTCTGAATCAAGCCGTCAAAAGGCACCCGGAAAGATTCCCGCCTGATTTTATGTTTCTGTTGGATAATCAAGAGGTTGCCCTTTTAAAATCACAAAATGAGATTTTAAAGACCAGCAGGGGGCAACATATAAGTATCTTCCGTGTGTCTTCATCGAGCACAAAGCACCAATGGCTATACGGCTTCCTCATCCCGGCTGCCGACTACATGGTAGCCAATCATGATGTTAATCACAAGTTACTCTATGAAAAAACGTCCCGAAGGGATAGAGCAACATTTATTCTGTAAATTCTTTATTCCTCTCTAGTTTTTGTGTGACGTGACTCGATTGCAGTTCCTCATGTTGATGCTTCGCTGATTTATACTATCCTCGCGACCTTGTTTCGTTCGTCATGTCGAAGATT
>CAIYUY010000130.1 GCA_903929485.1 uncultured Desulfuromonadales bacterium | reverse complement strand
GTCCATGGCTCCGTTTTTTCCTTTGCATTTTTTCGCGGATCTCCGTCTGTCCATATTTTTCTGGTACGGATTCACAAACTGTGATACGCAGATACATTGTAGAAAAAATGAGTCGCAATACCAATAAGAATTACGATGTGGAGGTACTCCTCGGTATGGAAAGAATAAAACTGCACCCCCTGCCAAGAACGAACAGGCGGGGTCTCAAGGGGGTCTTGTCCCTATTTGTGCTCTGCGTGGTGATGGTTCTGACGGCATCCCCGCTCTTTGCGGCGCCGGAACCTCTCACCGTTTCAACGCCTCCGGCCGCCTCTGATGTCTCCACTACCGGGTATACCCTTACTGTCCAGTATTGGCTTTCCCTGGAGAAGACCGCTCGTGAGACCGAGAAGGCGCTTCAGGACATTTATACTCAGACGATAGCTGCTATTCCGGATGATCCGGCGCGACTGAGATCGTACTTTGCGCAGAAGTTGGCTGATAAGTTTCCGGGCTCAACCTTCAACGGTGTCATGGGGACATTGGTGCTACCGGATAAGATGCGGGCGCATTTCAATGACAAATTCATGGTTGACCGGATGGAAGAGGTCGGGAGAATCAATGTCAACTATTTCCTCAAGCAGGGGCAGTTTGTCTGCAGTAACGGCACGAATTCAGTTGGCGGTATTATTAATAAAGCCAACCCAAGTGAGTCGGTATTTACCAAGGTAGATATAGACGCCATGAAAACCGAGGCCGAGAAAATTCTTGGTAATCGAACCGTTACCGTCAATTCTCCGGAAGAAGCAGTCATTAATGACGCCTACCAACTCCTCTCGGTGACGAACAATTCCAGGATGGATACCTACGCGGGCGAGTTGGTGGTTTCGCCTGAAGCTCAGCAGGTCGCCATGGGGCTTGCGGAGAAGGGGTACAAACAGCGTCATCCGGGGGAGTATCAGGCTGGTGGAGAGGGTTCCAAGAAGGTCAAATCCGTTGCGAAAGAGATTGAAATCCCCTCGGACCAGAGTTTTTCCTCAAAAATGATCATGAGATTTCTGGTGATAGGCGGTCTTTTTTTTCTCTGCGCTCTGTTCGTAAAACTGTCATGGCATTTTGTGGGGGCCGGATTTAGAAATTTGAAAAAGAATGCCAGTAAAAAGCGGAGAAGTTCCCGAGCTTCTTCTTCCTCGTCTCCCGGTACTCCTTCCGGTTCTTCGCCGCATCGGAGTTCATCTCGCTCTCAAGGCTCTTCCCGTACTCACAGTTCCTCTCGGGTGCATGGCTCTTCTCGTTCACGAGAGTCATCACCCCGTCCTCGCGACAGCGAGGGCAATGGTGAGAGTGATCAAGAGCCCGTACAGTGAGTTACTGAAATAATCAAGGGAGGCATTTTCTTTCCCGTTTAGCAAAAAGCCCGCATTGTGCGGGCTTTTTGCGTCTTTGTCTCTGGGATATGGTTCCCTGACGATACTGACTTTACGCCACGAGACTCTCGCTGAGCAGTTCCGTCAGATGCACAACCTTCACTTTCGGGGTTGTCTCGGAGAGCGCCTTCTTGAGTTGAAGGAGGCAGCCGGGGTTGGCGGTGACCAGGTAGTCGGCGCCGGTGGCGAGGATGCTGTCAACTTTTCTCTTCAGAATTCGATCCGACATCTCCGGCTGGGCGATGTTATAGGTGCCGCCGCTGCCGCAACAGGTGTCGGGGTCGTTCATCTCACTGACCTCCAGCTGGGGGATCAGAGCCAAGAGAGCCCTCGGTTGCTGACGGATCCCCTGGCAATGGGCGATGTGACAGGCGTCATGCCAAGTGACCTTGCGGGGGAGCGGTTTGAGCTTTTCCTTCAGCTCATCTGCGTGGAGCGCCAGGAGTTCGGAGATGTCACGCACCTTGGCGCTGAACTCCGCGGAACTCTTGTCGCCGGGGAGGTGGCGGCCGTATTTTTTCAGTTCGGCGCCGCAGCCGCCGCAGTCGGTGACGATAAAATCCAGATCATGGGAGCCGAAGAGTTCCACGTTGAATAAAGCCATCCGGCGGACTCCCTCCAGGTCGGAGCCGAGCATGTTGGGAGCGCCGCAGCACTTCTGGCTCTTGGGGGTGATGACCTTGTAGCCAAGGGTGGAGAGGAGCCGTACCGTGGCATGACTCGCTTCGCTGAAGATGAGGCTCATGACGCACCCCAGGAAGAACCCCACCGTTCCCTTCTCCTCCCCCACGGCCGGGGTCACCTCCTGAAGGCTCTTTCGCAGCGGTCTGGCCGGAAGCGGCGGGAGGAGTCCTTCCATCCGCTCCAGTGCGGGGGGGAACATCTTGAGTATCCCCAAGGTTCGGACCAATCTCTGGAGTCCGGTTTTCTGGTACAGGCGCAAGGGGAGCATGGCGCTTTCCAACCGATCCGGGTGGGGAACCAGTTTTCGGAGGATCAGCTCCTCCATGAATGAGAGCCCTCCTTTTTCCTTTTCCTCGCATTTGAATTCCGCCACCAGTTCCCCGGCATTGACTCCGCAGGGGCAGGCCGTGGCGCAGGCTTGGCAGTCCAGGCAGAGGGTCAGGAATTCCAGGGTACGCTCATTAACTTCCAGGTCGCCATCCTGGATTTTTCGGACCAGGGCGACCCGCCCCCGTGGTGATGCCGTCTCCAGAAAAGTTTCCTTGTAGGTGGGGCAGTGGGGGAGACACATCCCGCACCGCATGCAGTTCAGCAGCTCCACATATTCCATGGTTGACTCCTAAAATATTTTTCCCGGATTCAGGAGCCCCTTGGGATCAAAGCCCCCCTTGATCCCCCGCATGACTCGTAACCCTGCTTCCCCCACCAACCGCGGCAGGTACGGTTTCTTGGCGATTCCCACGCCGTGCTCGCCGGTGATGGTCCCACCCATCTGAATGGCCTTGTCGAAAATCTCGCTGAATGCCAGATGGGCGCGGCGGATTTCCTCATGGTCCCGCTCATCGGTAAGACAGGTGGGGTGGAGGTTGCCGTCGCCGGCGTGACCGAAGGTGCCGATGGTGAGATCATACTTTTTTGCCGTCTCCTGGATGAACTTCAGCATGGGAGCGATGCAGCTTCGGGGGACGGTGGCGTCCTCCAGAATTGTCGTCGGTTTGAGCCGAGCCAGGGAGGAGAGGGCGACCCGGCGGGCAGTGGCCAGCTTCAGAGCCTCTTCCGGGGTGGCGGCGGTTTGGAAGAATGAACAGCGGTGTTTTTCGCAGATGACTCGAATCCCGGCGGCATCCTCCTCAACCTCCGCCGGGTGACCGTCCACCTCGATGAGGAGTACCGCATCCACGTCCAGGGGGAGCCCAACGTGGGCGTAATCCTCCACGCACCTGATGGTCACCTTGTCCAGGAACTCCAGGGTGGCAGGGATGATCCGGGCGGCGATGATGGCGGAGACGGTGAGTGCCGCCTGTTCCATTTCCGGGAAATGGACCAGCATGGTCTTCTTGCTCCGGGGTTTGGGAACCAGTTTGACCGTAATCTCGGAAAAGACCCCCAGGGTTCCTTCCGATGATATGAGGAGCTGGGTCAGGTTGTAGCCGGCCACGTCCTTTACCGCCTTGCCGCCGCTTCTGAGGAGCTCGCCATGGGGGAGGATGGTTTTGAGTCCCATGACATAATCGGCGGTGACCCCGTACTTCAGTCCGCGGAGGCCTCCGGCGTTCTCCGCCACGTTTCCTCCCATGGTGGAGATGTTCATGCTGCCGGGATCAGGGGGGTAGAAGAGACCAATTGCTTCTACCCTTTTATGAAGAGTGCTGGTGATCACCCCCGGTTCCACGGTGGCGGTGAGGTTTTCCTGGTCGATCTCCAGTATCCTGTTGAGGCGGCTGGTCTGCATCACCACCCCCCCGGAAATGGCGATGGAGCCGCCGGAAAGGTTGGTGCCGGAGCCGCGGGGGGTTAGCGGCACCCCATTGCCGTAGCAGAGAGCCATGATTCGCGCCATCTCCTCGCCGCTGCCGGGGAGGAGCACGGCTCCCGGAGCACTTTCCAGTTCGGGAGTGGCGTCATAACCGTACACCGCCAGTGATTCCCGATCCGTGAGGAGATGCTCTTTCCCCACGATCCCCTGCAGTTCCTTGATAAATGATGCTTCCATATCAACTCCTTTTGCCCTTCGACTTCGCTCAGGGCACGCCCTTCACCCTTCATAAGCGGGCGACGCATGCGTCGCCCCTACGCCCTCATCCTCGGCGTCTCATTTTTGATCCTGCTTGTTTCACCCTTCACCCTTCACCCTTCACCCTTCTTTTACGGCACCATCCACTGCAGGAAATAAGCCTGAAGGTAGACGATGACACCCACGACCACCGTCAAGAACAGTGAATGTTTGAGGGTGAAGCGGAACAGGGTTCCCTCTTCCCCCACCATGCCGCAGGCGGCGGTGGCGACGGCCAGTGATTGGGGAGAGATCATCTTTCCCATGACTCCGCCGCTGGTATTGGCTGCTCCCATGAGAATCGGGTTGAGCCCCAACTGCTCGGCTGTGGCTTTTTGCAGGCCGCCGAAGAGGACGTTGCTGGAGGTGTCCGAGCCGGTAAGGAAGACCCCCAGCCATCCCAGGAAAGGGGCGATGAAGGGGAAAATGTGTCCGGTCTTGGTGAAAATCAGTCCCAGGCAGTTGGTCATTCCCGAGAAGTTCATGACATAGGCCAGACCGAGGACGGAGGCCACGGTGACGGACGGGTAGCGCATGTCATACAGAGTTTTCCCGAGTATCCGGAAGGTATCGCCCAAACCTACGCCGCAGATGAGAGCCGAGAGGAAGGCGGCGATGAGGATGGCGGTTCCCGCCGCCGACCAGAAGTTGAACTTGTATTTGGCCGGAACCTTGGCGGGGAGTTGGTCGGTTAGGGCCTTAAACAGCGGTTTGAAGGTATCCTTGGGGACGATGGCGTTCTTTTCCAGCTCATCCTTGACCAGTTTCTGGAGTTCCGACATTTTTTTGCCCAGTGCGTTGAACCCTGCATTTCGCTCTTCGGTGATGATTGCCCCTTGCCCGAGGAGTCCCTGCTCCACCGGAATGAACTTTAATTCCAGCTCCTTGAGGTTATTTACCAGGACAATAGCCCGCGCCGGTTTCGGATCGGCTGCCGACAGCGATGCCAGCAATTTATCCGTCTCACCGAGAACAACGGCTCCCTTTTTGACCCCCTCTTCCGGCTTGGAGACCTTCTTTACTACCGCATTATGCAGACCCACGACCTCTATCTCTTTTGTCCCCTTGTCCAGTTCCGTCTTGATGGAAGGAATCCCCCAGAGGAGGACCATGACCGTCAGGGCCAGGTAGGGGGCCCAGGCGCGAAAAACCTGGCCCGTGGTGTAATGGTGCTGCTCCTTGCCGCTGCTTTTTACCTCATGATCGAAGGTGAAGATCTCCTTGGGATGCCAGACCTGGAGCAACAGCACCAAGGCGGCCATGGCGGCCAGGGATGAGATGATATCGGGGAGGTAGGGACCCAGATAGGTGGCGGTTCCCCACTGGCAGAGGGAGAAGGTTAACCCGCAGACGACGATGGCGGGGAGGACCTCAATGGTTTTTTTCCAGCCGACCATGATCATGATGACATAGAAGGGGATGACCGCGGAGATGAAGGGGAGTTGCCGCCCCACCATGGTGGAGAGTTTCATCATGCCGTCATCTCCATACCCCATGACACCGGCCAGGGCTACAACCGGAATTCCGATGGCGCCGAAGGCCACCGGCGCGGTATTGGCGATGAGACAGACTCCGGCGGCGTAGAGCGGTCGGAACCCCAGTCCCACCAGGGTGGCGCCGGCGATGGCCACCGGGGTGCCGAATCCGGCCGCCCCCTCGATGAAGGCGCCGAAGCAGAAGGCGATGAGCAACGCCTGGAGGCGACGGTCGGCGGTCACACCGGCCAGGGAGGCCCGGATGATCTCGAATTGTCCCCCCTTGACGGTGATGTTATAGAGGAAGAGGGTGGTAATGACGATATAGAAGACCGGGAAGAGGCCGAAGGCGGCCCCCTGGGCAAAGGCGAGTCCCGCCAGTTTGGCCGGCATCCCCCAGATGATTATGGCGATGGCCAAGGCGGAAGTCACGGCCAGCGGACCGGCCTTGTGGGCCTTCATCTTCAGCAGAGCCAGACAAATGAAAATAATGGCGAGGGGGATGGCGGCCACAAGGGCCGACATCCCCAGACTTCCGGCTACCGGCGTGTACGTTTGAATCCAGGGCATGGTGGGTTCCTCCTCGGGGGTGGCGAATAAGACGATGTTTTGAAATTAACTGGTAATACCAATTACTGTATTTTTTTTATTCCGTCAAGAACTATTTTGTGATGTCGTAACATCCCTTGACATGGTGTTTTATCTCCGGTACTCTCCGGTTGCGAGGTTACCTGAAACTGTTTTTCGGAGGTGGTAAAAATGGTTTACCAATTTTCAGCTGCGGCGGAAGCAGTAGGCGCTAGAGTAGAACGGTTTTCCTGTATGGCGGAGATCGTCCGGCACTTACGAAAGTTGATCGGATCCGGGACGGTGTCGACTTCGCCGTTGCCACAGGAGTATTCGGAACTTCGTGATGCTTTTTCTTTTGCCTCTGTGGCGGAGTATCCCCATGCGGGTTATTGTGTGAGCTTCGCTCAAGCCGGAATCGCCAGGACCGGCACTCTCTTCCTGGATCTCGGCGACTCCGCCGGCCGGAGCGCCACGGCCCTGGCGCCGACGCACTTCGTCCTGCTCAAGGAGTCCACCATTCTCCCTGACCTGCGTGCCGCGGCGCCTATCCTGGAGGCGGCTCTTGCCGCCGGAAAAAACGGATATCTTTCCCTCACCACCGGTCCCAGCCGTACCGCCGATATCGAGCGGGTACTGAC
>CAIYUY010000129.1 GCA_903929485.1 uncultured Desulfuromonadales bacterium | reverse complement strand
GGGCCGCCGCTTGACTCCGTTCCGCCAGCTTGCGCACCTCGGAGGCCACCACGGCGAATCCCTTGCCGTGCTCTCCGGCCCGGGCCGCCTCCACCGCCGCGTTCAGGGCCAGCAGATTGGTCTGGCGGGCGATCTCTTCCACGATGGTGATCTTCCCCGCGATGGCCCGCATGGCCGCCACGGTCTCCGCCACGGCCTTCCCCCCCGCCATGGCCTCCTGGGCCGCCTTGCCGGCGATGAGGTCGGTCTGGCGGGCATTGTCCGCGTTCCGCCGGATTTGGGCAGTCATCTGCTCCATGCCGGCGGCAGCCTCTTCGGCGCCGGCGGCTTGGGAAGATGCGCCGTGGGAAAGATTCTCGGCGCCGGAACTCAGCTCCTGGGAACCGGCGGCCACGTTGTCGGCGGCCGCCTTCACATCCCCCACCACCAGGGAGAGTTGCCGGACCATGGCGATGTAGGCTTTCATCAGTTCGTCCTGGGGTGAGCGTTCCTTCAGCTCCACCATGAGATTGCCGGAGGCGATTTCCCGGGCGCCGGCGGTGATTCGCTGCTGGGCCTGGATCAGTTCGTTGAGGTTATGGATGATGACGCCGTACTCACCACGGTACTGGTCCGTGATCGCCGGCGGCATCTCTCCCTTGGAGATCCGTCCCACATACTCCGAGGTGAGCATGAGCGGGGTGACGATGTTGGTGATGGTGGCGTTAAATCCCGCCACCAAGGTGTGCCACCCACCCACAAAGAGCTCCGGATTCGCCCGTTTTTCCAGATCGCCGGCGGCGGCGGAGAGGATGATCCCGTCGGTTTCCGTTTGGAGACTGTTCATCAACATGACCAAGGCGTTCAGGTTATTCTTGATCTCGCCGAAATCACCACGATAGAACTCCGTGATTTCGGGGGGGGTGATCCCCTTGCTGATCTTGTCCACATAATCGGCGGCCATGTTCAAGGGGGTGATGACGGCGTCCAGGGTGGCGTTGACCCCGATCATGATCTTCTTGAAATCTCCCTGATGCCCGGAAACGTCGCTCCTGCCGGCCAGATTGCCCGCCACGGCGCCCTGGGCAAGAGTGTCGGCGTCCGCCACCAGGGCGTTCACCGCGGCGATGCAGATGTTGATACTACCCTTGAGGTTGTTGAAATCGCCGCTATAGGTGTCGGTGATTCTTGGTGGAATATCACCCTTGGCGATCCGCTCCAGATACCCGGAGGCCATGTTCAGCGGTCCGATGAAGGCGTCAAGGGTCTTGTTGACTCCTTCCATGACCCTGCGGAAATCTCCCTGGTGACGCTGCACGTCGGCGCGCACCGCCAGCTGACCGTTCACCGCGGCCAGAGCCAGATCGTTGGCGTCGGTTATGAGCGCTCCCACGGCGTCGATACAGGTATTGATGTTGTTCTTGATCTCGTTGTAGCCGCCGTTATAGCTGTCGGTAATCTTCTCCGGGATATCACCCTTGCTGATTCGATTAACGTACTGCGCCGCCAAGTTCAAAGGAGCGATGACCGCATCCAGCGTACCATTGAAGCCGACGACGATCCTCCTGAAGTCGCCTTGGAAGCGTGCGGAGTCGGCCCGAACCGTCAGGTCGCCGGCAATGGCCGCCTGGGACAGCATTCCCACATCGCTCACCAAGGTGTTGACGTTGTTTATGCAGGTATTCAGGTTATCCTTGATTCCGTTGAAGTCACCCCGGTAACTGTCGGTAATCTTAGGCGGGATATCACCACGGGAGATCCGGTCCACATACTCGGCAGCCATGTTCAAGGGGCCGATGACCGCATCAAGGGCCTCGTTGACTCCGGTCATGATCCTGCGAAAATCCCCCCGGTGGCGAGTGACGTCGGCCCGCACTTCCAGCCTGCCGCTAACCGCTCCCAACGCCAAGTCGTTGGCGTCGGCAACCAGGGCGCTGACCGCGTCGATGCACGTATTGATGTTGTCTTTGATCTCGTTATAGTCACCGGCATAGCTGTCGGTGATCTTCTCGGGGATATCCCCCTTGGCAATCCGGTCCACATACTCCGCCGCCATGTTCAACGGACCGATGACGGCGTCCAGCGTCCCATTGAACCCCTGAACGATCTTGCGGAAATCCCCCTGAAGAAGCAAGGTGTCGGCGCGGACGGAAAGGTTGCCGTCAACTGCCGACGTGGTCAGGAGCTCCACGCCGCTCACCAACGCCGTGACGTTGTCGATGCAGAGATTAATATTGTTCTTCACGGCATTAAAGTCGCCATGATAGGTGTCGGTGATTTTCTCCGGTATATCCCCCTTGGAGATCCGGTCCACGTACTCCGCAGCCACGTTCAGCGGACCGATGAAGGCATCCAGGGTCGCATTGACCCCGGTCATGACCTTGCGGTACTCCCCCTGGTGTTGAGACGTATCAGCCCTGGTAGCCAGTTTTCCCTCCACGGCGGCCTGGGCCAGCAGATCGGCATCGGCAACGAGGGCGTTGATATTATCGATGCAGTTATTAAGGTTCTGCTTGATTGCATTGAAATCACCGTTGTAGCTGTCGGTGATTTTCCGGGGGATGTCTCCACGGGAGATCCGGTCCACGTACTCCGCCGCCATGTTCAGGGGGGCGATGACTGCGTCCAGGGTACCGTTGAATCCCGCCATGAGGCCACGGAAGTCCCCCTGGTGCTTGGCTGCGTCGGCCCGGATGGCCAAATTCCCCGCCTTTGCCGCCTGTGTCAGCGCCCCGGCGTCAACCACCAGGGAACTGATGGCTTCGGTCATCTGCTTCATGGCCACAATGATGCTCCCGGGGTCCTTTCCGGCTGTATCGATGTGGGTAGAAAGATCACCCCGGGCTACCTTGCCGGCCAGTTCGGCCACGAAATCCGGCTCTCCCCCCAGTTGCCGCTTGATCCCCCGGGTGATGATCCAACCGAGAGTCAGCCCCAGGAGAATCGCCGCCCCAGTGAACAGGGAGATGAGTATGGTGGCGTTGGCGGACAACAGGCTGTTTTCGTGGGAACTCCGTTTGGCCTGTTTGATCTTGGAACTCACCTGCTCCACCAGCGCATCCTGGGCAATCCCCCCTTTTTGGGCGATTTCTCCCTTCAGCAGGAGTGATAATCCCCTGCTGTCCCCCTCCTCCCCCAACGTGATCGCCTTCTCCAGCACTCCCTTCTGCAATTTCCAGGAGTCGGTAAACTCCTTGAAATGTTCAATTCCTTCCTTGGTGAGGATGCTCTTGGCGAACTCCGCCGAATCCTGATCCACGATCTCCAGGAGCTCACGGCTCTTGGCCGCCTCTTCTTTTTTTTTCGCGGGATCCGTTTCGTCAAGCAGCTCCTGCAGGGTGAGGCGGATGAGGAGGAATGACGATATCATCTCCTGAAGTTGACCGATGGGAACCGTGAATTTTTCATAGAGTTTGGTGTCTGCCTTGTCCATGATTCGGATATTGAAGATTCCAACTCCCCCTACAAGGGCGGCAAGGAACGCTACAATCATGAATCCGCCTGTGAGTTTCCGGCCGAACGTGATATTTTTCATGGTGACCCTCCGATCATTTCGCGCCGCGAAAAAGCGGAACGTAATTCTTTGATGACGGTTCATCATACTCATGAATTGTTCATCTGAGGTTGCGGAGCGGTGCGGATCTTGGAAAAAAACAGTTAATCAGGTCAATCCCATCGCTCCCCGTACTCCGTCAAAAAAACAAAAGAGGCCAAGGAAATAATCCCCGGCCTCCGGTTTTTAAAGTTGATTCAAGCAAACTCTATCTTCAGCCTGTTCAATTGTTCATCGGCATCGGGGGAATATGCATATCCGGCCTGAGATTCTTTTCCAGTTCACGCTGTTCAGGAGTTGCAGAGGTTTTGTGAAAAATTGTCGATTGGATACAAAATCGGCTCATCAATGTACAGCGACGAGCCGACATGAATAACGTGTGTCCGAGAACTAAATGGAGACGTTCAACTCCGGCCCCGCGACAGTCGTGTCGGCCGTCGTCCCTGTCTGTGCGTTATAGGTCTTAGCTGCTTCGGTTTCCGCGGTACTCCCCGTCTTGGCGGTGGCGGAACTGCTTGTCTTGGTGGTGGCGACTTCGGGATGCTTCATGTCATAGGCCATCTCTTCCAGGTCGCTGACGGTTCCATCCTTGTTGGTGTCTTTCTTGTCGTAACTCTTGGTACTGCCGGAGCCGCCACTGGCGCCGGAAGGGGGGG
>CAIYUY010000128.1 GCA_903929485.1 uncultured Desulfuromonadales bacterium | reverse complement strand
TCAGGAGTGGGTGGAGTGGTTTTTTTTGTACGCGAAGCGAAAAGGATCTATTTGATGAATCGCATCAACTCATAGCGATTCTGACCTCAATCATCAAAACCACCAGAAAAAACATGGAGTAGCGATAAATGTTTTTTTTCACTCTTCACCCTTCACAATTCACAATTGCTCTTCACTCTTCACTCTTCACCCTTCACAATTCACAATTGCTTTTCACCTGTATACTCTTGACCGATTTTAACCTTTAATGAGACTGTAACCGGGCATTTTTAAAAGTGTAAAGGGTGGTGGTGATGAGTGCGGGTGGGGGGTGATTTTTTGTCGGGTTGTTAGACCCCAGCGAGGGGTGGGAGTGAATATGTGAACTATGTTGCCCCCTGGGTTTAATATAAATACCTTGCGTAAATAGGGTATTACCGGTATTTTGATCTTGATAATAGATCATGTGATCTACAATCAAGATCAAAAGGAGTTTTGTCGTGCTGGAATCTTTTCTGGCATCCGCCAGTTGCGAGCGAGTACTTATTTTTTTGGTAGCGCACGATGAAGGGTACCTGCGAGAAATGGCTGATTTCTTTCAGACTTCCACGTCCCCTCTCTTGAAGCAATTGGAAAAGCTCGAATCCGGCGGGGTTCTTTACAGTCGTCTGGCAGGTCGTACGAGGCTTTATGGTTATAATCCAAGGTATCCTTTTTTGAAGGAACTGAGGGCGTTGCTGGAGAAGGTGCTTGATTTTTATCCCGAAGAGGTTCGAACTACTCTCCTCGCGAACAGGCAGCGGCCGCGACGTAAAGGGAAACCATTATGAAATCTTTGCGGGAAATGACTGTCGGAGAAATTGCAGCATATGTTGCAGGGCATCTGCGTCAAAATGGGGTTAACGTTGTCTTGACCGGCGGCAGTTGCGTCTCGATTTACACGGATAACCGTTACCAATCGTACGATCTCGACTTCATAGACGAAGGAGGGTGGGGGCGCAAGAAAATTGCGGCGGTTCTGGCTGAACTTGGTTTTGTTGAAAAGGATCGTTATTTCATTCATCCCGACACCACTTATTTCGTGGAATTCCCTGCCGGACCACTGGCCATAGGTGATGAACCTGTGTGGGCAATTGCTGAACTTGAGTTTGGAACAGGTCTGTTACGACTCTTGTCACCTACTGATTGTGTCAAGGATCGACTGGCTCATTATTATCATTGGAAAGATCGGCAATGTCTTGATCAAGCCGTCATGGTGGCTTTGGATGCCGAGATCGATTTTGCGGAAATTGAGAGATGGTCACGGCATGAGGGAATGGCGGATGAATTTCACAGGATCAGAGCGTTGTTGACTCCACCGATTTGAATTTACTCGTTTTTTTATTTATTTCCGGTAGTGGGCGTCGCCGCTATTGCTGTTTTATTTCACCCTTCACCCTTGCTTTTTTACTCTTCACTCCGAAAATCATATCGCAACTTCACGTCTGTCGTCCCGATCAACGTCCCCTTGCCCCCCGGATTTCTCCGCGTCTCTGCGTGGAAAAATTGGACCAACTTCGCGCAGGTCATGCCTGTCCCAGTCGTTACCGCCGCAGTCACGGTATTTTATTCCGGCGGGGGAAAAAACCGAAAAGCACCGGGCCGACAAGAGAATCGCCGAGTTGTTGTACGGGAATTCTTACACTAACAATTCGCCCCCTGATTATCTTGTAACTGTTGATAACGATTGGTCTACAACATGAAGGCGGGGGGAGAGTGACTATTCTCCGGCAAGTGAGATGGCGGAGTTTGCGAGATCCCGACCGACCCAGATGCCATGTTTACGCATGTTGTCGAGCGCGATACGGATAGAGATGGCGAAACCTTCATGCTTGGCACGCAACATGATACCCAGCGATCCGGTCACGGAGAGGGAATTGAGGCGGGCAATCCGTCGGCCGACGCTTTCGTCAATACAGACCGTGGCAATTTGTAAGTCAAGAGCGGTCTGAATAACCGATGCCTCACCGGGATCAAGGGAGTTGGCCAGAAAAGCGCCAAGAGGAGTGGGGTAAGTTTTTCGGATCAGGCATTTCTGATGTCCGATAAGAGATCATCCTTGGTAAGATTTATGGTAGGGGTTCCCACGCGATGTACTGCAAGCAAAAATTCAACTCGCTCCATACCGATCAGCTTCGCGGCCTGGCCGGACGAGAGCCGTTTCATCTCGAACAGCTTGGCAGCCATGGCCAGTTTGGCCTCGGCCTCGAACTCCTGGTGGGTTTCGGCAAGAGCGTCGGGAAATGTTTCCGGGTACTCAACCTGTAGTTGCAGTGGCATGTTGTGCTCCCTTATTACACCAGGATGATTCCATCATCCCTCGTTGGAAAGCAAAACTATACATTTAATTGACGGTTTAGACAAGTTGTATGCATGGAGAGAGATAATTTGATCCACGTCCATCAGCGTTTATCCGCATCTTATTTGGTCCCGGCTTAGAAATATGTCATGGCGTCATATGTTGTTCCGCGATGCAAACCCCGCCATCTTCCCGCCACCTGTTGAGAGTCGTCAGTTTCGGTAATTTTTTTCCGTGATAAAAACGTTGTGATGGGAAATATATCTGTGATGACTGCCAACCCCATGGCAGTCATCTGTGAAATTAATAGCCCTGGGATGAATAAACGAAGGAGATGGCGTTTGATGCCGGCTGTGAATGTGTCCTTTGAGACTCTGGGGTGCAATTG
>CAIYUY010000127.1 GCA_903929485.1 uncultured Desulfuromonadales bacterium | reverse complement strand
CTTGACTGGAGTTCTTTGTGTCCAAATCCGTTGATACCGTAACTATTAGCTTGACTGGAGTTCTTTGTGTCCCAACTATGTGAAGATAAGGAACTATTGGAAGAGTTTCTGGCCGAGGCCACGGATCTTCTTGATAATGTGGATGACGATCTGATTACTCTGGAGAAGGACCCCGGAAATCTGGACCTCTTGAACAGGGTCTTTCGCGCTATCCACTCGGTTAAAGGAAATGCCAGTTTTCTTGACTTCGAACTGCTGGTGGCGATTACGCACAAGACCGAGGATGTTCTGAACAGGCTTCGGAAGGAGGAACTGCTTCTTACTCCCGAGGTCATGGATGTAATCATGGAGGCGGTGGGGTTGGTCAAAGTGCTTCTCCGTGATATCAAGCGTGAAGAGATACAGGAACGGCCCATAGAGGGGACCATTGCCCGTCTTGCCGACATCCTGATAACCCTGGTTCCTCCCCTGTTATCGTCAGAGGATGCTCTTCTCTTGTCTGAACCGGATGAGCCCTGTTTAGTGGTCGACACGCTCCTTCCGTCGGAATCAACGGGTGGGATCGCTCCGGAAGAGAAAAAAGCCGATAAATCCAGCGAGCCGCCGCGGAAAGCTCAAACAAACGACACCTCTCATGATGAACCCACGGATAAATCCACGGTACGAGTTGATGTCAAGCGTATTGATGATCTCATAAACCAGGTGGGAGAATTGGTGCTTGAGCGCAATCGGATGCTACAGTTGCATACCGAATATCAGAATAAACTGGATCTGGCTGTTTTTGACGAGGAGTTCGCCAAGCTTGCCAAGAGAATCAATTTTGTTACCTCGGAGTTACAGGCGCAGGTTCTTAAAATGCGCCTTATTCCCGTGGGTAATGTCTTCAAAAAGTTTCCGCGTATAGTAAGAAATCTTTCACGTGATTTGGGCAAGCAGGTGAATCTCCAGATTTTCGGCGAAGATACCGAGCTGGATCGATCGGTTGTTGATGAAATCAGTGACCCTCTTACCCATCTCATCCGGAATGCGTTGGATCATGGACTGGAACTTCCCGAGGAACGGATCGCCGACGGTAAGCTTTCATCGGGAACCATCGTTCTTGCCGCCCGTCATGAAGGAAATCGGATCATTATCAGCCTGAAAGATGACGGACGGGGGATAGATACGGAACGAGTTGCGGCGAAGGCCCTGGAGAAGGGGCTTATTACCGCCGAACATCTTGGCAGGATAGGTCAGCAGGAGATTTTTGAGCTCATTTTTCTTCCGGGCTTTTCCACCAGGGATACCGCATCCGATTTGTCCGGTCGTGGAGTAGGGATGGATGTAGTCAGAACAAATATAAAAAAACTGAACGGGATCATCGAAATAAAGAGTGAGAAGGGGAAAGGATCTGAATTTATCCTCAAACTTCCGCTGACTCTGGCGATCATTCAATCATTATTGGTTGATGTGAGCGGTGAAACCTATTCTATCCCCCTTTCCGCAATCATTGAAACTCTCAGGGTCAGGAAAGATGACTTTCATACCGTGGGGGGGAGAAAAATACTGCCGCAACGGCATGCGGCTCTTCCTCTACTGAATCTTGCCCAGGCATTCGGTGTTGCCGACGAGATAACGGATAGGGAATATTGTTATGTTGTGGTGGTGGGGGCCGCGGAAAAAAGATTGGGTCTTTTGGTGACCAGGCTCCTGGGGCAGCAAGAGGTGGCGATAAAATCCTTGGGCACGTCTCTTGCCAATGTCCCGGGAATTGCCGGGTCGACTATCATGGGTGACGGTAGGGTGGCTCTCATCATAGATCCCGCAAAACTTATCGAGTTCGGCGACAACAAAGGGGGCTTACGCCTTCGCCGAAAAACCGACTTCGGCTTTCCGGGAAACGCGCATCCTGAAAACGGCATTTGAACCATGTAGAAAAATGTTTTTCTTTTTTGTCCCTCCTGTTACCGTGGTAAATTGTCTTATGCAGGTTATTGCTGTGAACATATCGGATAATGATTTTTGTCAGCTGAGAGATTTTATCTATGCGGCATGTGGAATATTTTTCCAGGTGAACAAGAAATATTTTCTGGAAAACCGTGTTTCCCGCCGCATGGCTGCATTGCAGTTCGTGACCCCCGGAGATTATATCGGATTACTCCGGAACGGAATGAAGGGACGGGAGGAACTGAAGCGACTGCTTGACGAGGTCACGACCAACGAAACCTGTTTTTTCCGTAACCCCGCGCAACTGAAGGCCTTCGAATCGCATCTCCTTCCTGAAATAATCAAAATCAAAGAGAAAGTCAGCTTCAGGAAATTGAGGATATGGAGCGCGGGCTCTTCGTCGGGAGAAGAGGCTTATACGTTGGCCATGTTACTCCTGGAGAATCGCTCCACCCTGCTTAAAAATTGGACTTTTGAAATTGTCGGTACCGACATAAATGAGAGAATAATTGCTCAGGCGCGTGAAGGGATCTACTCTTCCTACTCCGTGAGAAATGTCCCCGCACCGTATCTGCAAAAATATTTCACAAAAAATGCCGAACAATTCATTCTGGCGCCGGAGATCAGGAAGTCTGTTGCTTTTTCCAATCTCAACCTCTATGATGATTCGAAAATGTTGTTCATGAGGACATTTGATGTCATAATCTGCGCCAATGTCCTCATCTACTTCGATGCCGGCGCCAAATCCAAGATTGTTCAACATTTTTACAATAATCTGCAACCGTACGGCTATTTTTTCGTAGGTCAGGCGGAATCGCTTCATGGCGTAAACGACCGGTTCAAGCCTATTCATTTTCCAGGCGGTTTCGCCTATTCGAAATAACCGGAAATGACGTGAATCAAGTGATCGATAACTCTATCATGATGGAAAAAGCGCAGCGGTTGGTGCGGGGGATAGCTACTCTTCCCACGATCCCCGAAATTTCCTTGCGGGTGTCAACACTCCTGGAGAGCCCGTCAGTGGATCTTCAGAAGGTGGCGGATCTTATCTTGTCGGATCAGGTTCTCACCGCCCGAGTAGTCAAGATCGTTAATTCTCCTCTTTTCAGACCGTTACACGAAATAACCTCGCTTCGCCATGCAGTTGTCTATCTTGGTTCTCGTCGTATCAATGAAATTGTTCTATCCTGTTCTCTCATAAAGGCATTAGAGTCCAATGATGACGAATTCGACATCCGGAAATTCTGGCGACATTCCTTCGGTGTGGGGATTGTGGCTGGAAAAATGGCCAAGCTTTTATCGTATCCCCATGGGGAAAAAATATATATTTTCGGAATACTGCACAATATCGGAAAAGTGTTTCTCTGGTCCCATCTCAGACATGAATGGACAAAAATCATCCGCCTGGTAAGGGAAAAACAGTGCAGCTTCTTGGATGCGGAAATGAGAATCATGGGAACCACCCATTGCGAAATAGGTCTCTGTCTGGCAAGGCAATGGAATTTTCCGGAAGAATATTGTGATGTTATCGCTTATCATCATTTCCCGGCCAACTCCCCGCGCAATCAACTCCCCGTGGCGTTGATAAATCTTGCGGACATTTTTTATACCGTCGCCGAGGGGGAGGAGGGGGTAGAGTGTTGGACCAGCTCCAAGCTGACGGAAGAACCCTCCTGGGCTATCCTGCTTCACGCCATGCCTGCTCTCGCCGACTTTGATCCGGAAAGGTTTGCTTTTGAGCTGGAAGATGAGATGCTCGAAATACGAAAAGTTGTAGATGATCTTTTTGCGCCGTAGTTTGTTGATTTTTCCCAGGAGAAAGCATGATACGTCGAACGCGGGTGCTGATAGTTGATGATTCGCCATTCATGCGCATGGCCATTCGCCGTATCCTTACGACCGACCCCGGTATAGATGTCGTCGGAGTCGCTTCGGATGGGGTGGAGAGTGTTGAAAAGGTTCTGGAACTCAGGCCCGACGTCGTCACCATGGACGTGGAAATGCCGCGCATGGACGGAATCGCCTCGGTAAAAAAAATAATGTCGGTTGCTCCCTGCCGTATCATAATGGTCTCGGCCATGACCAGCGAGGGGGCGACGGCTACCTTCGAGGCGCTGGAAGCGGGCGCCATCGACTATATACTGAAACCTTCCGCTGAAAATTCCATGGCTCAAAAGCAGTTTAAAGAGGAACTCCTCCGGAAGGTGCCGGGGATTGCCTCGGTGTCGTCGCTTCAGAATCATCACTCATCCCTGCTTGCGTCTCCCGATACGGCTGAACAGTCACATCTTGGCGCCTGTGTGAAAAGACGGATAGAGTGCATAGGGATTGGAGCTTCCACGGGAGGCCCCGTGGCGGTACAGGAGGTCATCTCCTCTTTCTCCGCATCGTTTGCCTGCCCCGTTATCGTTGCCGTGCATATGCCCAGGGCTTTTACCGCTCCTTTCGCCGAACGCCTCAATGCCAAATGTTCCGTCGCCGTACGGGTGGCGCAGGAAGGTGAACTGCTTAAGGGGGGGACGGTACTCATTGCTCCGGGGGGGCAACACACGACAGTGGTCAGAACCGCGGCGGGACTGGTGGTGAAACTCTCCCCGGCGACCGCTCCCTCGGGTGTCTACATCCCGTCGGTGGATCTGTTGCTGAGTTCCTTGTCCGAATCGACCAACGGCGCCGTCCTTGGGGTAATTCTGACGGGGATGGGGGCGGACGGATTCAAGGGGATGCAGCAGGTAAAGAGCAGGGGAGGGATGACCCTTGTTCAGGATCAGGCGACTTCAACGGTATACGGCATGCCGAAAGCCTGTATTGACGGTGCTCTTGCCGACACTATTCTCCCGCTCTTCAGAATAGGTCCGACATTGGAACAGTTGATAGCCGGTTCATAACCCCTCAAGGAGCATGCCGTCGTAGGCAAGCTCTACTCCCGCCGGAAGGCGGGCGCCGTCATGGTGGGAGATCTCGTGGGTCAGATGGGTCAGGAGGGCTCGGCGAGGGGTGAGCAGGTTGATGACCTCCAGGGCTCCGGTGACGTTAAAGTGCCCGGGATGGGGGGAATAGCGGAGCGCGTCGATAACCAGAGTATGGATTCCCTCGAGGAGCGGGAGCGAGGAGTCCGGGATGGCGCTGCAGTCGGTGAGATATGCCAGGTCGTTTATCCGGTAGCCGGTGGAGCTGATGGATCCATGAAGGAGCGGCACCGGAGTGATTCGGCAGCCGAAGAGGTCGAAGGGGAGGTCGATGATCCTCGCATCCAGGAGCGGCGCGTAGCCGGCGCTTTCCAGCCCCTTGAAAATATAGGGAAAGGTCCGGCGGAGCTGATGGATGGTCTCGGATGTTCCGTAGCAGGGGATAAGCCGTTTGTGGATATAGTGAAAGCCGCGGAGGTCATCTATGCCGTTGACGTGGTCGGCATGGGTATGAGTGAAGAGGACCGCGTCGATGGCGCTTATCCGTTCGCGGAGCATCTGCCGGCGGAGATCGGTGGCGGTGTCCAAGAGGATGTTTTGTCCGGTATCACTTTGGATCAGCAGGGAACTGCGTGTCCGGTGGTCACGCGATTCCCCTGATCCGCAGACCCGACACCCGCAACCGACCATGGGCACCCCGGTGGAGGTGCCGCTCCCAAGAATAATTGCCCTCATCCCCTGTCCCGCTCCTTTTTTCCGCATGGTGAAGTTATCATGATCGGCCGGTGACAGGCAAGCTGTTTAAGTTGAAACCGGCATAACATCAGACCGGGCTGGGGAGCTGTCCGGTTCCGGAATATTGTCCAGGCCCAGGTTCATAAATATCTGTAAAACTGAACGGAAGAGGGGTAGAGTGCGGATGAAGCTGCAAGGAGTGGGAACACTTTTTCATCCGAAATCTACCAGTGGGCGCCGCTGAAAAAGGATATGTACTCTCGTGAAAAGCGATAAGTTGTCTCAATGGCTTCCCAAATCCATAGAATGTCTCAGCAACTACACAAAGTCCGACCTGGCGGCCGACCTGACCAGCGGCGTCACCGTCGGACTGGTGGCGCTCCCTTTGGCCATGGCCTTCGGCATCGCCTCCGGAGTCACCCCCCAGGCAGGGATCTACACGGCGGTCATCGCCGGGTTCCTCATCTCGGCGCTGGGGGGCTCCCGGTGCCAGGTCGGCGGCCCCACCGGGGCTTTTGTCATCGTCATCGCCGCTATCATCGCCCATCACGGTCTCTCCGGCCTCCTTATGGTCACCATGATGGCCGGCGGCATCCTGATCTTTCTGGGGGTTACCGGTCTGGGGAATGCGGTGAAATACATCCCGCGGCCGGTCATCATCGGCTTCACCAACGGCATCGCGGTCCTCATCGCCACCACCCAGATCAAGGATTTTTTGGGAATCAGCGCCAAGGGCGCCGTTCCCGGCGAATTCTTCGGCAAGATGGCGTACCTGTACCGGAACATGGGGAGTTCACATGGCGCCACCATCCTGCTGGCGCTCCTCTCCCTGGCGGTCATCCTCCTCATGCCGCGTCTCACCCGGCGCGTTCCCGGTTCCATCATCGCTCTTGTCATGGGAACCGCCTGCGTCGGCTTTCTGGGGCTCCCCGTGGAGAGCATCGGGAGCAAGTTCGGCGGCATCCCCCTGGGGCTCCCCGAGTTTCACCTTCCTCACTTTAAACTGGATCTCATGATCCCGCTCCTCCCCGCTGCATTCACCGTGGCGCTTCTGGCCGCCATCGAGAGCCTCCTCTCCGCGGTGGTGGCCGACTCCATGAGCGGTGACCGGCACAATTCCAACGTGGAGCTGGTGGCCCAGGGGATCGCTAACCTGACGGTTCCCCTCTTCGGCGGCATACCGGTTACCGGCGCCATAGCCCGCACCGCCACTAATATCCGCTCCGGGGCGCGCACCCCCGTATCCGGGATGATCCACGCCCTGGTCCTCCTGTGTGTGATTCTCTTCGCCGCGCCGCTGGCCCGTTTTATCCCCCTGGGAACCCTGGCGGCCGTTCTCTTCGTGGTCGCCTATAACATGGGGGAGTGGCGTGAGATCCCCATGATCCTTCGACTGGACATCAAGGATATCTCCGTCTGGCTCATCACCTTCGTGCTGACGGTGGTGGCGGACCTGACCATCGCAGTTGAGGTGGGGATGATGCTGGCGGCTCTCCTCTATATTTATCAGGTTTCCCGCACCACCGTCGTGGCCCCCCTGACTTCCGAGGTCATCGAAAATGCCAAGGCGCACCTGGTCCAGGAACATACGATTCCCACCTACGTGAGCATGTTTCATGTGCAGGGGCCACTCCTCTTCGGGGCGGCTGAAAAACTTAATGATCTTGCCTCCGCCATGGATCATCTCCAGCCCATCGTCATCCTCCGCCTTCGGTACATGACCGCCATCGACGCCACCGGCCTGCACGCCATCGAGCAGTTCTTCGATAAGATTCACAAGTCGGGGCGAATTCTCCTTCTCTGCGGAGTCCGGGGGGAGCCGAAACGATTTATTTATACTTCCCCACTGCCGCGAACCATGGGGGCCAGGAACATCCTTCCCAATATTCGCTCCGCCCTGCATCGCGCCGAGGTGGTTCACGGACAGTTTGACGGATTCGGCGATGAGGCCGCGGCCGGATTTCTGGATGCGCCGGCGTAAACAGGAAATTTGAACCACGGAGGCACGGAGACACGGAGAAATTCAAGGAGGAAACCTAGATGCACGGTTTTCACCAATAAGGTTGACGTCGCAACGCTCCCTGCTGAGAATTAACTAGCCGGTGACACAAGATTCTCTCCGTGCCTCCGTGTCTCCGTGGTGAACTTTTTTTAGGGTAGATGGAGGTTTTTGAAATGGAAAAGGCTACATTTGGCGCGGGTTGTTTCTGGGGGGTGGAAGCGGCTTTCCGGGAGCTGAAGGGGGTGCTTTTTACCCAGGTCGGGTACGAGGGGGGGGTGACGGAGCATCCTGCCTATCAGGATGTTTGCAATCAGGGGACAGGTCACGCCGAGGTTCTGGAGGTGACTTTCGATCCGGCTCAGACGAGCTATGACGATCTGTTGACGCTCTTCTGGGGATGTCACGACCCCACCCAGTTCAACCGGCAGGGACCGGATTTTGGTAGTCAGTACCGCTCCGTTATCTTCTGTCACACCATGGAACAGGAACAGGCGGCTGTCGTTTCACGGGAACGGGAAGATCTGTCGGGTAAACACCGGCGACGGATCGTCACCGAGATACTCCCGGCGTCATTCTTTTGGCGGGCGGAGGAGTACCATCAGCAGTATCTGGCAAAACGGGAGTCGGTATGGAAAGGGGATAACCTTTGAACCGCAAGGACGCAAAGTACGCAAGGAAACCCGAAAAAATGACTGAACCGGGATTTCTTCAGTTTACCCAAGGTTATTGGGGTCTGCTTTGCGGTTGCTTTGCGCCCTTTGCGTCTTTGCGGTGAAAGGTTTTGTCTTGCCTTGCCCGGAGCTCAGACGAAGGAGTCGCCGCCGTCGTAGGCGAAGGCGTCCAGATCGGTCTTGCGGGTGATCTTGAATTTTGCCTCGCGGGCGCTTTCCCTCAGCTTCTGCACGGCGCCGTCGGTGACATCTCCCAGCTTTTCCCGCACCTCTTTCCCCGACTTGGGGGTGAGCAGCAGGGCCATGCCGGCGCCAAGGGCTGCTCCGGCGACAAAGGCTAACAACGTTGCTTCCGTCTCTCTCATGTTGGCCATATCAGTCTCCTTGTAGTAGAGTTTCTCCTTTCTATCACATTCCTCGCCGTCAGGCAAATCCTCTTCTGCCTGTCGGATCCATGATGCCGTGGTTTTCTTGACAAGTCGTCGTCATAAGTGGCATGATCAGACAAAGCCTTCCCGTTCCCAGGACACTCCCCATGGATCGTTCCCTCATTCTCCTTCTCATGCTCTCTTTCTTTCTTGGCCTGGCCTGCTGGCTCCTCTTTGTCTGGGGGGTGAAGAAGGGGGAGTTTGACGACATGGAGCGTCCCAAGCACCGGATGCTGGATGATGACGGCGAATGACGGAAATCTGGCTTGCATTTCTAGCCGGTCTGGCAGGTAGTCCGCACTGTCTGGGGATGTGCGGCGGTATCGTGGCGGCCATCGCCCTTCATTCCCGTGATGCCGGAGCCGGTGACCGGCGGCGAATACTTCTCGCCTATAATCTGGGGAGGATTCTCACGTATGCCATCCTGGGCTCTGTCGCCGGGCTGCTGGGGGGCTCTCTTGATCTGCTGAGGATGAAAACTACCGCCAACTGGTTCTTCGTGGCGGCCAATCTCATTGTCATCCTGGTGGGATTGGCCTCCGCGGTGCAAATTCGAGCTTTTTCTCTCTTCGCGCTGGAGTCCGGAGCAGGGAGAAGGTTCTCCGGGATACTCCGGTGGGCGGTGAACGGCAGCGGTATCTTCCGCACCTTTGTTCTGGGAATGGCCCTGGGTTTTCTTCCCTGCGGGCTGGTTTATGCACCTCTCATTGCCGCCGCGGCCGGCGGCAACCCGGTAACCGGCGCGGGGATGATGGCGGCTCTGGGGGGGGGGACTCTCCCGCTGCTCCTCTTCTTCGGTTCCGCATCGGTGATCATCTCCAACCGGCTCCGGGGGAATCTCTTTCGCCTGGTGGGGCTATGCGTGGCGCTAATCGGTTTTATCGGGCTCTGGCGGTTGCTGGGTAAGATGGGATACGTGATGCAATTCCCGTTGTGGTAAAAAGTTGACAATATCAGAAGAGTCATATAGATTGACGGTTTGTTCGCTTCGGTACCGCGGGAGTGGTGGAATGGCAGACACGCTTGGCTTAGGACCAAGTGGGGTGACCCGTGCAGGTTCAAGTCCTGTCTCCCGCACCAAGTAAATAACATTACTTCAGTTGATGAAAGGATCTTCGCCGATGAATGTCTCTGTTGAAACGTTGAACTCATTTACGAAAAAGCTCTACTTCGAACTCCCCGTGGAACAGGTTGATGCGGAATACGACAAGGTCTTTAAAACCGTTCGAAGCAGCGCCAAGTTGCCCGGATTCCGCAAGGGGAAGGTGCCGACTCATGTGGTTGAGCAACAATACTCCGAGATGATCAGGGACGAAGTCCTGAAAAATCTCGTCAACAACAGCTGTTTCGAGGCGTTGCGTGAGCACCGGATCATCCCCGTTGCTCCGCCGGCCATCGAGAGTGATACCGTCACCAAAGGGGAACCTTTCAGCTACTCCGTCGTGGTGGAAACCTATCCCGAGCTGGAAGTTGGCCGTTACCAGGGGCTCACCCTGAAAAAAGAGCTGTACGTTCAGAATGAGGCGATGGTGCGGGAGCGTCTTAGTCAGTTGCAGGAACGGATGTCGCAACTGAAACCGGTGGATTCGCCGCGGCCGGTTGCATCCGGCGATTTCGTTACTCTCGATTTTACCGGGTATCGGGACGGCATTGCCTTTCCTGGTGGGAGTGGGACGGACCATCAGCTTCAGATCGGCTCGGGAAGTTTCATCCCCGGTTTCGAGGAGCAGACCATCGGTATGAACGTCGATGAAACGAAAAGAATCACGGTTACTTTCCCCGAGGCCTACGGTAGCGCCGAATTGGCCGGCAAGGATGCCGAGTTTGAGATAACCGTCAAGGATATCAAGGTAAAAGAGGTTCCCGAACTGGATGATGATTTCGCTCGGAGCGCCGGTGGCTTTGATACGTTCCAGCAGCTTCGGGACGAGATAACCTCGTCGGTACAGGAAGAAGAGCACGGCCGGATCGATGGTGAATTGAAGGATCGGCTCCAGGAACTTCTTGTGGAGTTGAACCCCTGCGAAATCCCCGAGGTCATGGCCCAGCGCCAGCTTACCTTCATGCTTGACTCAATGAAACAACGACTGGCTTCACAGCAGATGACCATGGAGATGGTGGGGATAACGGAAGAAAATTTCAACGCTCGGTATCGGGAAAGCGCCGAGCAGCATGTGAAGGAGATGTTAATCCTGCACGCCATTGCGAAAAAAGAAGGGTTCTCGCTGACTCAGGAAGACCTGGATCTGAAATATCCCCAGATCGCCCAAGAGGTTGGTCGTGACCTGGGGGAGATCAAGGGGTATTACGAGGGGAACCGGGACGCAGCGGAACACCTGGGGGCTCAGATCGTGGAAGAGAAGGTGGTTACGTTCCTCCTTGCCAACGCCACCATAACCGAAGTTCCCAAAGAAGAACTTGCAAAGTAGCGGAGGCCGCTCATGATGGTGCCCATTGTTGTCGAACAGACCGGGAGGGGAGAGCGCTCCTATGATATCTACTCCCGCCTGCTCAAGGATCGGATCATTTTTCTTGGTGGTGGGATCGACGATCATATCGCCAATCTGGTCATTGCTCAGCTCCTTTTTCTGGAATCCGAGGACCCGGACAAGGATATCCACCTCTACATCAATTCTCCCGGCGGGGTGGTCACCGCGGGGATGGCGATCTATGACACAATGAATTATATCAAGGCGCCGGTTTCCACTATCTGCGTCGGACAGGCCGCCTCCATGGGGGCGGTGCTTCTGGCCGCCGGAGAGCATGGAAAACGGTTCAGTCTGAAAAGTTCGCGAATCATGATCCATCAGCCCATGGGCGGGTTCCAGGGGCAGGCTACCGACATCCATATTCATGCAAAAGAGATTCTCCGGATGAAGAGTGAACTCAACGGGATACTTGCTTTCCATTCGGGACAGAGTGTGGAGAAGGTGGAGGCCGACACCGAGCGGGATTACTTCATGTCCGGCGAAGACGCCAAGCAGTATGGACTCATCGATAGTATCGTGGTGAAAAAAGAGCATACGGGAGGTTTAAAGTGAGCAGACGGGACAGCAAGTCGGACACACTGACCTGCTCCTTTTGCGGCAAGAGCCAGGAAGAGGTCCGCAAACTGATCGCAGGGCCGACGGTCTATATCTGCGACGAGTGTATCGAGCTCTGCAACGATATCATCGCCGAGGAGACCAAGCTGGAAGAAGCCAGCAGCCCCGACGTGCGCAAACTTCCCAAGCCGCGGGAGATCAAGGAAACCCTTGACGAGTACGTCATCGGTCAGGAGCGAGCCAAAAGGGTTCTGGCCGTGGCCGTCTATAACCACTACAAACGGATCGAGTCAATCGCCAATCCGGGTGATGTGGAGATGCAAAAGAGTAACATCCTGCTGCTGGGGCCCACCGGTTCAGGCAAGACACTCCTGGCTCAGACCCTGGCGCGGATACTCAAGGTTCCCTTTGCCATGGCCGACGCCACCAACCTCACGGAAGCCGGATACGTGGGGGAGGATGTGGAGAACATCATCCTGAGCCTTCTGCAGGCGTCGGACTATGATGTGGAGAAAGCCCAGAAAGGGATCATCTACATCGACGAGATCGACAAGATCGCCCGCAAGTCCGACTCCCCCTCCATAACAAGAGATGTTTCCGGGGAAGGGGTGCAGCAGGCGCTCCTGAAGATTATCGAAGGGACCGTGGCCTCCGTTCCTCCCAAGGGGGGGCGCAAGCATCCCCAGCAGGAGTTTCTCAAGGTGGACACCACCAATATTCTTTTTATCTGCGGCGGCGCCTTTGCCGGGTTGGACAACGTCATTCAGCAGCGGATCGGCGTCAAGACCCTGGGTTTTGGCGCGGAAGTCAAGAGGAAAGGGGACAAAAAGGCCGGAGAACTCCTGGCGGTGGCGACCCCCGAAGACCTTCTCAAATACGGTTACATTCCCGAGTTCATCGGGCGTCTCCCGATCCTGGCGACCCTCTCCGAGCTGGATGAAGAGGCGATGGTTCTTATCCTCAAGGAACCGAAGAACGCCCTGGTGAAGCAGTACCAGAAACTCTTTGACATGGAGCAGGTCCGGCTCAAGTTTACCGACGGATCGCTGGTGGCCGTCGCCCGCGAGGCTCTCAAACGGAAGACCGGCGCCCGGGGGCTTCGCGCCATTCTGGAGATCGCCATGCTTGACATCATGTATGATATTCCGTCGCAGCCCATGGTCAAGGAGGTCGTGATCAGCGAGGATGTGATCTACAACCGGGAAAAACCGATCATCGTGTACGAGAACCTGGCGGAAACGGCTTGAAAGGATTTCATATGACTAAAGAACGGAACGCGGCGGGCGATCCGAATCGGGGGAATCTTTCCAGATTCCCCCTTTTACCGTTACGGGACATGGTGGTCTTTCCCGCCATGGTTGTCCCGCTCTACGTGGGACGGGAGAAGTCGGTCCTGGCGCTGGAGGCGGCCATGGCGGGTGGGCGAGAGATTTTTCTGGCCGCCCAGGTGGACCCCCATCTGGAGGAGCCCGACCAGGAGGGGATTCACCCCTGGGGAACGGTCTGCTCGGTTCTCCAGATCCTCAAGCTCCCCGATGGGACGGTTAAAACGCTCCTGGAAGGGAAGCGGCGCGCCAGGATCACCACTTATCTGGATGGCGCCGAATATCTCCTGGTGGAGGTGGAAGAGTTTTTCCTGGAAACTCTCCTGACGCCGCGGCTGGATGCGCTCATGAGGAGCGTGCGCGATGCCTTTGCCCGCTACGCCAAACTTGTGACGTCGGTGACGGATGAGGTGGCCGCTTCCGTGGCGGGAGTGGAGGAGCCGGGGCGGTTGAGCGACGTGGTTGCCCCTCATCTGGGGATCAAGAGCGGCGTCAAACAGGAACTTCTGGCCGTAACGGATCCGTCGTGGCGCTTGGAACGGCTTCTGGATCTCCTGGAAGGGGAGATCGAGGTGATCAACCTGGAAAAAAAGATCCAGGCCAGGGTCAAGAAGCAGGTGGAGAAGAACCAGAAGGATTACTACCTGAACGAACAGATGCGGGCCATCCGGAAGGAGTTGGGAGAGAAGGATGATGGCCGGCAGGAGCTCCAGGAGCTGGAGGAGCGGATCGCCGGGGCCAAGCTACCCAAGGATGC
The DNA here is from genome assembly GCA_903929485.1 of uncultured Desulfuromonadales bacterium. GTDB lineage: Bacteria > Desulfobacterota > Desulfuromonadia > Geobacterales > CAIOGM01 > CAIOGM01. The sequence continues at coordinate 13,594 of CAIYUY010000127.1, read as the reverse complement.
CCTGAAAAAAGCCCTTGAGGAGTTGAAGAAGCTCAAGCTCATGTCTCCGCTCTCCGCGGAGGCCGCGGTTGTCCGCAATTATATCGAGTGGCTCCTCTGCCTCCCCTGGAACAAGCTCTCCCGGGATAAACATGATATCCGGGGGGCGGAAAGCGTGCTCAACCGCGATCATTATGGCCTGGAAAAGGTCAAGGAGCGGATTCTGGAGTATCTGTCGGTTCTCTCCATGGTGAAGAAGATCAGGGGGCCGATTCTCTGCCTCGTGGGTCCTCCCGGAGTGGGAAAGACCTCTCTGGCCCGCTCGGTGGCCGAAGCCATGGGGCGCAAATTCGTCAAGATGTCCCTGGGGGGGATGCGGGACGAGGCCGAGATCCGCGGCCATCGCCGGACCTATATCGGGGCCATGCCGGGCAAGATTATCCAGAATCTCAAAAAGGCCGGGACGAACAATCCGCTCTTTCTCATGGATGAGATTGACAAGATGAGCACTGATTTCCGGGGGGATCCCGCGTCGGCGCTCCTGGAGGTGCTGGACCCGGAACAGAATCGCACTTTCTCCGACCACTTTCTCGACCTGGAGTACGATCTCTCCCAGGTCATGTTCTTTACCACGGCTAATTCCCTGCACTCCATACCTCGGCCGCTCCTGGACCGGATGGAGGTTATCCAGCTGAGCGGGTATACCGAGCCGGAAAAGCTGAACATCGCCCGCAATTATCTGATTCCCAAACAGCGGAATCTCCACGGGCTGGCTCTTGCCCAGTTCATGGTGGAGGATGACGCGGTTCTGGAGATTCTCAGACACTATACCCGTGAAGCGGGGGTGCGCAATCTGGAGCGTGAACTGGCGGCGCTCTGTCGCAAGAGGGTCCACGAACTTGCCCTGGGGAAGAGTCCCGCGGGAGAGGTCACGGCGGGTGACGTTCGCCGGTTTCTGGGAGTTCATCGCTACTCCGTGGGGCAGACCGAGGCGCTTGACGCCATCGGCCTGGTGAACGGCTTGGCCTGGACCGAAGCGGGAGGGGAACTCCTCTCGGTGGAGGTCACGATCCTTCCGGGAAAGGGGAACCTTACGGTTACCGGCAAGCTGGGAGAGGTGATGCAGGAGTCGGCGCGGGCGGCTCTTTCCTATGTTCGGTCCCGCGCGGAACTGCTGGGGCTGGAGCGGGATTTCTACCAATCCGTTGATCTTCATGTCCATGTTCCCGAAGGGGCCATCCCCAAGGATGGACCCTCCGCCGGGATCACCATGGCTACCGCCATGGTTTCCGCTCTGACCAAGACTCCGGTGTATCGCCATCTGGCCATGACCGGTGAAATAACGCTCAGGGGAAGGGTTCTCCCCATCGGCGGCCTGAAAGAGAAGGTTTTGGCCGCCAAACGGGGGGGGGTCACCACGGTGCTTATCCCCCGTGAGAACGAGAAGGATCTTGCCGAGCTTTCCCAGGAAATTCGCGAAGGAGTCACCATCAAGACGGTAGCCCATATGGATGAAGTTCTGGCGCAGGCACTGGCTGTCGCCGTTCCTTTTCCTGAGCCGCAGCTCCCGCCGCCGGCTGTCCGTCCGGAAAATGACGGCGTCATCACGACCCATTGATTGACGATGAAAAAGCTTGACATAAGTTCGAAACCTCTGGTATATAGAGCAACACTTTGCGTGTGACTGACATGCATGAATCAATTCCGGAGGTGCAGTGTGACCAAGACCGATCTTGTCAGCGCCATGGTGGAAAAAACAGGATTGAGTAAGGTTGACGCGGAGTCCGCCTACAAGGCTCTGGTGGAAACGGTTACCGAATGTCTGAAAGCAGGTGATTCACTTGCCCTCGTCGGCTTCGGCACCTTCAGTGTCTCCCAGCGCGCCGCCCGTACGGGTAAGAATCCCCGCACCGGTGAACCGTTGGAGATTCCCGCGGCCACTACCCCCAAGTTCAAGCCGGGCAAAGGGCTCAAGGATGCGGTAAATAACTAGTTTTTTGCGGGGTTGTAGTTAAGTCGGTTATAACGCCGGCCTGTCACGCCGGAGGCCGCGGGTTCGAGTCCCGTCGACCCCGCCATTTTTAGGGCGAATAGCTCAGCTGGGAGAGCGCCAGCCTTACAAGCTGGATGTCACAGGTTCGATCCCTGTTTCGCCCACCATCGAAGTAACAGACAAAGGGTTAGGCATTTATGCCTAGCCCTTTGTTTGTTGTTGCAAAAAGGGGGGGCAATCTCCTATCATGAGTAATGTCGCCCAGGAAAGTAGAGGGGACAAAACGTGTAAATTAGAGGAAAAGTCATGATGTCGTACCAGAGTATGCTCGTGGTGCTGCTGATTATCGCGGCTGGTTTTAGTATCGATCTGCTCATGGCTCATAAGTATTACCGTCTCATCGAGGGGATGAGGGGGAGGGAGCTTTTCCTTGCATGGCTTCGGCAACGTGGGTGGTTGCTGGCCGCGGCCGGGGCAGGGTATCTCCTTTTCGTCGGGGCAAGCATCTGTTTAAATCTTCTCCAGCCGAACTTTCTCCCACCGGCGCGTCTCGGTTTTGTGACCGCCCTCCTGAATCGGGCGGCGGTGATGACCCCCAACAGGATCGCCCTGATCCTTCTCCTCTTTATTCTCATGGGGTGCGCCATGGATCTGTTCATCGCCATGAGGTCGTACAGCGGTCCGGACAATCTCCATGGGTGGCGGGCGTTTTTGAGTTGGCTTCGGCAGCGTTTTTGGTATCTAACCGGCGCGTCTCTTTTATATCTGGGATTCGCCTGGCTCTGCGTCTTCACCGATTTGGTTCAGCTCCCCGGTCTGCGCTATGAGAATAATCGGTATGTTGTCAGCGCCGCCAACTATCTGAAGCAGAAAAACTACCGCGCGGCGGTGCTGGAGTTGCGCAATGCCCTCCAGAAAAACCGTGACGACCAGGAAACCCGTCTGGTTCTGGCCAAGACATTAATGATTCTGAAAGATTTTACCGCAGCGGAACGGGAATACCGGACCGTTATCGCTACTGACGCCGCCTCTTTCGACAGTCGTTTCGGCCTGGGGTATCTGCTGCTGGCCACCGGTCGCAGGGAGCCGGCGCTGGTGGAGTTGCGCCTGGCGACCCGGCTAAAACCTGCCGCCGTGGAGCCGCACTTGCTGTTGGCCGGCGTCTATCGGGCTGACGGCGACTACCCCCAGGCTGTTCGGGAGTGCTCCCAGGTTCTGGCCGTGAACCAGGGGGAGGAAAGGGCGCGGAGTCTCCTGGTCGCCACCGCCTTGGCCGGAGGGCTTTACAACGTGGCGTTGCTGGAAGCCGAGATCGGCGTGAAGCTGGCTCCGGAGGATATGACGCATCGGATTGCCCAGGCTCTGGCTTTGCGCGGGTTGGGGCGGGTCAGGGAGGCCGAGGGGGTGCTGCGTGGCGCCGCCCTGGCTCATCCCGATGCGGCCGAGCCCTGGTTTATCCTGGCGAGTTTTTTCACCGGACGACGGGATTTCGGCGCCGCAATAAATTCCTACGAAGATGGGTTGAAGCGGGATTCGAAAAATGTTTCCGCCATGAACAACCTGGCGCAACTACTTGCGGATTATGGCCATGATAATCGGCGGGCTCACGAGCTGGCCGCCTATGTGAATTGGAAGGAGCCCGGAAACGGCGCCTATGCCGATACCCTGGGGTGGATACTGGTCAAGGAGGGGAAGCCGAACCAGGCGTTGCCGCTCCTGCGCCGCGCTGTCACCGTTTTGCCGGGGAGAGCCGAGACCCATTACCATCTAGGGGTGGCGCTCCTGAAAAGCGGGAATCCCGCCGTTGGCCGGGGGGAGCTCACGAGGGCGCTACGTCTCTCCGGGACTTTTGACGGCGCGGTGAAGGCCCGGACTCTCCTCAAGGGGAAGGGGTAGATATTTTCAATGAAAGGTGTGTCGATGGATAAAGATTCCGGTTTTTTATCGCTTCTGATGATCGCGCGGCATCACGGCATCGCAGTTGACGAAGCCAAGTTGCTGCACGAATTCGGCAAAAAGTCGTTCAAGGAAAAGAACATCCTTCTTGCAGCCAAGCGGCTGGGGATGACGGCCAAGCTGGTGGAACAGGATCCGGAGCGCCTGGACCATGCCCCCCTGCCGGCAATAGCGGTTGACAGGGAGGGGAACTTCTTCATCGCCATCCGGTTCGGCTATGACAAGGGGGACAAGAGCAAGCCCAGGGTTATCATCCGCCATCCCGGCGATTCGGAAAATCAGGTTCTGGAACTTCCCCGGTTTCTGGAACTCTGGTCCGGTAAATTCATCTTCTGCATATCAAAAGCCAATTTTCTCAAGGAGTTGGGTAAATTCGATTTCAGCTGGTTTATTCCCGCCATTATCAAGTACCGTAAGCTCCTCCTGGAGGTCCTGGCCATCTCCTTTGTCCTCCAGCTCATCGGTCTGGTGACCCCTTTGGGATTTCAGGTGGTCATGGACAAGGTGCTGGTCAACCACGCCATGAAGACCCTTAACGTCATAGCCGTGGGGCTCATCTGCGCCACCCTCTTCGAGAATGGTCTTTCGGGAATACGAACCTGGGTTTTCGCCCGGACCAGCAGTAAAATCGACGTGGAACTGGGGGCGCGACTGTATCGCCACCTCCTCGCTCTCCCCGTCGCCTATTTTCAGGCGCGGAGGGTGGGGGACTCGGTGGCTCGGGTCCGCGAGTTGGAAAACATCCGTTCCTTTTTGACCGGGAATGCCGTCACCCTGGTGCTGGATCTCCTCTTTTCCTTTGTCTTCCTTTTTGTCATGTTATGGTACAGCGTGCCGCTCACCCTCATCGTCATCGCGTCGCTCCCCCTTTATTTCGGACTGTCGCTGATCCTGACCCCCATTCTCCGCGCCCGTCTCAAGGAAAAGTTCGAGAGCGGCTCCCGGAATCAGGCGTTTCTGGTGGAATCCATCAGCGGGATCGACACCATCAAATCCATGGCCGTGGAGCCGCGCTGGGTGGAAAACTGGGAAAAACAGTTGGCCAATTACGTCACCGCCGGGCTTAATTCCGTGAATATCAGCACCGTCGCCAATGTAGGAGTCACCACGGTGAGCAAGCTGGTCACCGTGGGGATCATCTGGCTGGGCGCTTCCCAGGTCGTGGAGGGAAATCTCACCGTGGGGCAGCTCATCGCCTTCAACATGCTCTCCGGGCGGCTGACGGACCCGATCATTCGGATCGCCCAACTTTGGAACAACTTCCAGCAGGTGGGGGTCTCCATGGAGCGACTGGGAGACATTCTTAACGCCCCCATCGAGGTGGCGGGGAATAAGACCCGCATTCCCCGTCTCCAGGGGAGCATCGAATTTGATCAGGTCTCCTTTCGCTATCATCCCGAGCATCCCGATGTCATCCGCGGGGTGAATTTCAAGATCGAGCCGGGACAGGTCATCGGTATCGTGGGGCGCTCCGGTTCGGGCAAGAGCACCCTTACCAAGCTGGTGCAGCGGCTCTATACCCCCGACCGGGGGCGGGTACTCATCGACGGTCAGGATATCGCCATTATCGACACCACTTCCCTGCGCCATCAACTGGGGGTCGTCCTTCAGGAGAATCTTCTCTTCACGGGGACCATCCGGGACAACATCGCCCTTTCCAATCCGGCCCTCTCCATGGAGCCTATCATCGAGGCGGCCAAGCTGGCGGGGGCCCATGAGTTCATCTGTGAACTTCCCGAGGGGTACGATACCAGGGTGGGAGAGCATGGCGCGGGACTTTCCGGCGGCCAGCGTCAGCGGATCGCCATTGCGCGAACACTCATAAACTCGCCGCGTATTCTGATTTTCGACGAGGCCACCAGCGCCCTGGATTACGAGTCCGAGCAGATCATCCAGCAGAACATGCGTAAAATCTGCGCCGGACGGACGGTGCTCATCATCGCCCACCGTCTTTCCGCGGTGCGCGACGCCCATCGGATACTGGTCATGGATCGGGGGGAGATCGTGGAAGACGGCTCACACCTCCAGTTGCTGGCAAAAAAAGACGGGATTTATGCTCACCTGAATCAGTTGCAGTTCGGCGGCGCAACTCCCCTTGAGGCGGTTATCACATGAGCATGAAGCATAAGATGGAGGCGCGGGGCGTTCTGCTGCGCCATTACTGGAAGAGCTTCAGGGAACAGTGGGCTCAACGCACCCCCTGGGGGGGGAATCTCTTCAGGGAGGAGGAGGCGGAGTTTCTTCCCGCCGCCCTGGAGATTCAGGAAAAACCGGTTTCACCCACCCTGCGGGTAACCGCCAAGGTGTTCACCCTGTTGCTTCTGGTGCTCATCTGCTGGTCGGTGTTCGGCCGGATGGATATCGTCGTCAACGCCACCGGAGAGATCATCCCCCACGAACGGACAAAAACCATCGCCTCGGTGGAGGTAGCCAGCGTCAAGGCGTTGCATGTTATCGAGGGGCAGGTCGTCAAGAGGGGGGATCTGCTGGTGGAGCTGGACACCAGCGCGGCCGATACCGAACATGATAAAGCTCAGAGCGGCGTCATGGAGGCGCGGCTCCAGATTGCGCGCTCGCGGGCGTTGGTCGCCGCCATTGACAGCCGAAAACCGCCGCGTCTCCCACCCTTCACGACTGTTCCCGCGACCAAGGTGGCGGAGGCTCAGGGGCATCTGGACGACCAGTATGCGGACTTTATCGCCAAGCTCCGGAGGACGGAAAGCGAGATTACCCGTTACGCCGACGCCCTCCCTCTGGTAACCCAGCGGGCGGATGATTTTCGGGATCTTGCCAAAAATCACGACGTCCCCCAGCATGCGTATCTGGAAAAAGAGCAGGCTCGGGTGGATCTGGAAGGGCAGCTGGCCGATGCCAGAAACCAGCGGACAGCCATCATCGCCGAAGCCAAGCGTCTGGCCAATGAAGCCCAGGTGGAAGCGGACAAGATCCTGGGTGGGGCGAGGCAGGATGCCCTGCGCACCGCCGCCCATAGCAAGCTGCTGAAACTCACCGCCCCGGTGGATGGCACGGTGCAGCAGTTGACGGTGCATACGGTGGGCGGGGTGGTTCCCGCGGCCCAGGAGCTGATGAAGATCGTCCCCAAGGAGCATACCATCGAAGTGGAAGCTCTCATGGAGAACAAGGATGTGGGGTTCGTCAAGGAAGGACAGAGCGCGTCGGTGAAGATTGATGCCTATGAATACACCAAATTCGGCGTCATACCCGCCCGGGTTACCCATGTCTCCAACGACGCCATCAAGGATGAGAAGCGGGGGCTCCTCTATTCCGTTATCCTCTCCCTGGACCGATCCTCCCTTTCATTCCGGGGGCGCAATCTTCCCCTGAGCACGGGGATGTCGGCCAAGGCGGAGATCAACACCGGTTCCCGACGAGTCATCGAATATTTCCTGAATCCGCTCCTGCAACATAAGAGAGAGAGTCTCAATGAACGTTAAGTCGCTCCGGACGCCGTTTCTTGCCGTCGCCGTTCTGCTCGTAGCCGGCAACGCCTTCGCCTTTGAATTCCCGTACCTCTGGTCCGACCCTCTCCGGACTGCCCCTCCGGTAATGGCCAAAGGGGTAACCCTTCCCGGTGATACCGCCCCCTTGCCACGGGTGGTGGAGAAGGATTTTTCCCAGCCACTGCTCCTGGGAGAGGCGCTGGATATCGCCTTATCCCATAATCAGAAAGTCAAGTGGGCCTGGGCGGATATCAAGGTTCAGGCCGGAGCCCTGGGGGAGGCCTATGGTGCGTACCTCCCTTCGGTGAACGGATCGGTGAACTGGACCAAGGACAAAATATCCTCCTCCGGCGTCGCCAAGGATGTCGCCAATGATCGGTATACCGCCCAAGCCTCGGCCGGTTGGCGGATCTTCGATTTCGGCGGGCGCTCCGCCAACAGACGTTCCGCCGAGAATCTATTGGCCGCGGCCCTTGCCGGTCATGATGCGGCGCTTCAGGATGTTTCAGGCGGAGTCATCAAGGCGTATTTCGACGCGATGACCGCCGGAGCGTCTCTCAAGGCCAAGAGTGAGGATGAGGAGATCGCCCTCCATACCCTGGATTCAGCCAAGGCGCGGGAGGCGAAGGGGGCCATCTCCCAGTCGGATACTCTCCGGTCGACCACGGCCTTGGCCAGGGCGTCACTGGACAAAAATCGCGCCCTGGGTGATCATCAGAAGGCTCTGGCGGTGCTGAGTCACTACTTGGGATTGCCCGGAGGGACGGCGCTCATTCTCCCGGCGGAGCTGAATGCGCCGCAAGGGGGTGTTCCTGAAAAAAAGGAGCTCTCCGCCTGGCTGGCAGAGGCGCAGAAGGGACATCCGGCGCTCATTGCCGCACGCAAGCAGTACGATTCCGCCCGCGAACAGGTGACGGTTGCCAAATCCACCGGGCTCCCCGTGGTGACTCTTACGGGGAATTATTACAAGAACACCCGACCCGGCGAGGCGGTCACCGACACCAGCGCCCAGGAGACCACGCTCATCGTCGCCGTCTCCATCCCTCTTTATGACGGTTTTTCAACTACTTACAAGATTCGCGGCGCCCAGGCGCAGGTGGAGAAGAAGGAAGCGGCCCTTACGGATATGGAGCAGCAGATCGCCCTGGAGATCATCAAGGCCTATGCCGACACCGTCTCATCACTGCGCAATCTTGATTCGTCCCTTATTCTGCTGGAATCGGCCAAGAGCGCCCTGGCGGTTTCCCAGCGCAAGTACGACAAGAGGGCCGCGGACATCACCGAGCTCCTCAGCACCCAGGCGGCGCTGGCCGATTCATGGAGCGAGCGGATTCGTTGTCTGGCTGAATGGCATTCTGCCCGGTTGCAGCTGTTGGCCAACGCCGGCAAGATGGGGCGGTACGCGGTAAAGAATTGAATTTGAATGCGGATTGCCATAAGGTAACTTTAATTGCAGCAAACTTGGAGCTTCCAGGCATCATTGCCGGGGTTCTACACCAGGTAGGCGGGGGGCCTTTCGGCTCCCCACCCCCTTCAGAACCGTACGTGATAGTTTCCCGTCATACGTCAAGCACTCCAAAGTAATCTCCCTGTCGGGATGTTCCCCTCAACCCGTATCCGCCCCATTACAGGACGGCCTTCGCTTTTTCCGGCCCCTTACTCCCGCACCTCCAACAGTGTGCCTTGCGGTTTCACCTGCCCCGATGTTCAGGGGCGGAAATACGGGGTTTCCACGTTCCGCGTTTTTTGACAATTAGTGGATGACTTAGGTCCGTCCCGCACACCGGCAGCCGTGTTGTCCCCGCAGGGGAACCCGTTCATCCTGATCCTAGCCCTCACCCGGATCGAGGCTTCCAGGAAGGCGGCATTCTCGCGTTTGCCACCCCTCCCACTTGCGCGGGAATCGGTACATTGTCGGGAGGGCTTCGCACCAGCATGGATGCACCATGACAGTACGCCTCCCTAGGATACCCGCGGGGGAACACGGGGTCTGGTCAGAACCTCACGGGATTCAGCCAGACAGTCATTAACGCGACATCGGGTCGCGAAACGGTCGCAAGGCTGACCGGCGTCTTTTAGGCCGGTCGTGCCGCTTGTTGGAAATCTCGGTGTTGTCGTCTCTCATTTGAAAAAAGGGGAATGGAGAGTTGATCCGTCATCCTCTTTCATTGGCTCTCAATAAATTTGTTCCTGTTTTTCGGACTCAGTTTTCAATAGATCTGTCCCGGTTTTACGCTATTGTTTTCTTTCTATTTGACTTAATGTAAGATTTAACTTACAGTATCAACAATGCATACAGAACCATACCGCATAGACTATTACACCGACGAAAACGGAGACAAACCATTCCGTGAATGGCTATATGGCTTACGTGACCAAATAGCAGCGGTACGAATTCGCGCCCGCCTGACACGGGTAAGGTCTGGAAATTTTGGCGTAGTCAGCAATGTCGGCAAAGGTGTTGTAGAGCTAAAAATAAATCATGGTCCTGGGTACAGAGTCTATTATGCGATTGATGCCGGAACGATTGTTCTACTTTTATGCGGTGGTGACAAGCGTACTCAACCGCGCGACATAGAAACGGCCCAGCGGTATTGGAAAAACCATCAGGAGCGCAGAAAATGAAACACATGACTGACTATGAATCTGATCTTCATGAATGGCTTAAATCTCCTGAAAATGCTTCTGCATATTTAAATGCTGTTTTGGAGGAGGGCGATAAATCAGCCATGCTGCTAGCATTGCGTGAAGTAGCGCAGGCAAACGGTGGCATGGCAGCTATAGCTGAAAGATCGCATGTAAAACGCGAGAGTCTTTACCAGATGCTTTCCAAGCGAGGTAATCCGGAACTCACCAGCCTATTTAACGTTTTGCATGGCATGGGGCTTACCATTACTATACAACCAATGAAAGAGGTTGAGATATAAGAATAAAAACAATTCATTTATTCAAAAAGACTGATACTTTGGGATAATGGTCATCGCTGCGAAAACCATAGCTTGAAGGATGAATTAAATGCATTACTTCACTAGTAACTGAGTTAAATTTCACCATGCCATCTGCTACAGTTGGTTCAGCTTGCATTGCGTGACTCCACAATTTATCTCCTAGAACAATTACCTTTTCAGGAGACAGTTTTTCAATAATTTCCGGGAATGCACTATACGAATTTTTCCACTGCTTATCTGTTGGTCGCTGTCGCGGACCATCTCCAGCAAAATCTTGAACTAAAATATAGTAAGCAATAGAATTCCAAAATGTGTGTCTATCATAATTATTGCGCCCAGCAACGGTCCTTCCAAGAATCGTCCAAAATTTACTTGGACGCCAACCCCACCCACCCCCTGTCGAGGTAATTACTAATAACGTCTTGCGTAAATGTCCTCTTTCCATTGTCATCGTGTGAGCCATCTCTATAGTGAGACTCTCCAATGATGAGTATCCTAACTCCACGCTCTTTACCGGGAATTAGGATGCCCTTCTCATAATTTTCTCCGACCCACGGCATAAATCGTACGCTATCGCTCCAATTCATTATGCACCTCACTCAAAGGCTCCAAGAAATACCGTCAACCACCAAGACGGAGCCTTTGTCTTGGTAGCCACCGGGCATGAAGTTGACCCGCCGGTTTCTAGGGCCGGTCGAGCCGCTTGTTGGAAATTTCGGTATTGTCGTCTCTCGTTTATATAAAAGGGGAATGGAGAGTTGGTCCATCATCCCCTTTCAAAAACCTGTCCCGGTTTCGCCTGCCCCTCGTACTAACTCCGACGCCACAGTTCATTAAATTATCGAGTAAGTAAAGAACTTAAGTCCCCCTCGGCCCTCGTCCCCCTCGGCCCTTTTTGCCCGTGTATAATCTTTGGCAAGCCAAGGATGTTTGATAGATCAACCACTTTGGAAAGAACCAAAGGGCAAAACGTCAGGTTGAATAAAATGTTAGGCTTTGATCTTGCGACTGCTTGAATTGCCTTAGCTTTAAACAAAACTTAAATGAATGTTAGATCTCACCCCATTGCCCCTTCTTGATAGATATGTTACTCATGTACCATTTTATTAACCACATTGTCGTCCAAGGGATTGGAATGATCACAATGCAAGACAGTACGAAGACAATTGATCGCCAAAGAACATTCCAACCATTGCCGTGAAACTCAACAATATGGTTGTCACCCTTTATGTTTTGGCAAAACCATTTGATCATTCCTACATTTGACCATGCCCATCCAATAATGGTAATGAATGAAATAATAAAGAGCAAATACCACCCAAGACATTGGAAGTATGTTCCCACGAAAGTTACTTTGGTTCCGCAACTGGGAACGACATTTTTCCAGAACCATCTTGCGATGATTAATCCGAGGTACAACTGCACGGGTATGAGAAGAAAAGGCAAAAAGAGTGTGATCTGAGGTGAGAAAATTTTAAACTGCCCTATTAGCGGCAGAGCTGAGTTAACAATGATGGGTAACCAGATTTGACTCGCATCGCCAGAGAACGATACCTCTGTTTTATCACTAAGCTTAATTTTTCCGATACACCAACGGTAGAACCAGACCATCATCCAAGGTGCTGGAATTACCAGAATAGATACTATACCAGTTAACAGACATCTGCCAAAGAATTCCAGAGGTGAGGCTGTAAACTCCACACAAACTTTCATGTTTTCTTGCTCTACTGTGATCATACGTTTTCCTTTTGTTTTCCCATGATGGTTTTGTTAGAGAACGGACAGGGGCGTTATTGTAGCCTAACGGTCGCAAGGCTGACCGGCCGGTTTCTCGGGCGGGTCCAGCCGCGGGTTGGAAATTTCAGGCGAGTTCTACTTTTAACCTTTTACCGAGTGCCAGCGCCGCTCGTTCCAATGTTTGTAGCGTTACCGAAACATTCCCTGGATCAAGTAATCTGTCCAGTGCTGAACGACTTGTGTGCATCTTCTGTGCGAGTGCAGTTTTTGATAGATTTGACTTCTGCATTTCCTGTTCGATCTGGTATGCGACTACCCTTTTGATTGCGGTTGCTTCCACATCCGCCAGCAAGCCTTCCTCTTTCAGGAAATCGTCAAAGTCTGATCCTGCATGAATGTTACTCATAGCTTATTCCTCCAATAATTTCCCAATCTTGTCATGGCGGTATTGAGTTCGTTTTGTGGTGTCTTATGCGATTTCTTGATGAAGCCATGAAGCAGAATCATCCGGTTGACATCAACGGTAAAGAAAACCCGCGCTATCCCGTCCGGCAAGGACGAGCGGACTTCCCATAGATTCTTCTCCATTTTTCGTATAAGCGGCATTCCCAACGGCCAGCCAAACTGAGCTGTTTTAATGTCTTCTCCGATAATGCGTTTGTCATTTCGGGGAAGCTCTCTAAGCCAGTCTCGTACCGGCTCATTTCCGGCGTCGGTTTGGTAGAAGTTTACGACAAGTATGAAATTGGGCTGTTCCATAAGGAGAGTGTACCATAATTGGTGCAGTGTTCAAGAAAATAATGGCCGGCTTTACCCGGCCATTATCTTATCAGCGTTAATTTCAGATTTCATGATTCTGAGTGCAATTTTACGCTGAGTAATGATATTTGTGCATCGAGCATAGCTACTCAATGCTCATAGATTTCAGCTACTTACAAGTGTCATTTTTTGTTCAATATTTTGTGTGCTCCTTCACAATATTTGTCGTGCCTTTCGTCAGGATCTGAAGTTTGTCGTTCAACCCGTTCGGCCAATTTATCTAGCTCTCTGTGTTCCGCATCCTGCTCCCTGTGTTCTTTGTTGAATAGACTTTTCATTAATTTCTCCCTTAATGACTCCGAGCCTCCCCGTCAGACAGAAATAAGGAGTCTTTCTCTTTCTGTCCAACGGGGCAAAAGCTGCCGGCCCGGTTTTCAAAGGACGGTCCTGCTTTTTGGTTGGGAATCAATAATCGGAATTGGAGAATTGCCATGTAATTATTGTTCTAGCCATGTCAAGTCAGCTAAATATTTTCGAGTTAATCGTCTAGCTTTCGTGTGTTTCCAAGTATTTCGAATAGAAATCGTACTCCCTACTGTCAACGCCAGCCCACCGGAAAACTGTTAGAGTATCATCCTTTCTGTAAAATCTGAAAGCCTGACAAAAAGGCAGGTCAGGGTTATCCTCCTAGTTTTTGGTAAACCGCCAAGCTAACCAAACAGGAGACAACCATGACCCGCCCAGAAGATGATCGCACAATG
>CAIYUY010000126.1 GCA_903929485.1 uncultured Desulfuromonadales bacterium | reverse complement strand
CTCGATTATCTGATTGCGGATAAATTGGCGAGCAGTGAGCGGCGGGCGGCGAGCGGAAAAATCGATGATCTCACCGAGGAGGAAAAGCGAGATGTCTATCAACTCCTATCAGGACCTCGAAGTATGGCAGAGGGGAATGACTCTTGCGGAAATGGCGTACACACTGACAAAGCCGTTTCCCAGGGAAGAGCTGTTCGGCATGACCTCCCAAATTCGTCGAGCAGCATCCTCAATCCCAGCCAACATCGCGGAAGGGTGGGGGCGGGAATCAACCAAGGAGTTTCAGCACTTTCTGCGAATTGCACAGGGGAGTCTTCGCGAGTTGGAGACTCACCTTCTCCTGGTGCAGCGAGTAAATCTGACCACACTGGAAGCAATAGCACCTCTCATGGAAACCTGTCAGATACTCGGTCGTCAATTTATAGCTCTTCAACGCAGCCTTACAGCGAAGCACGATTCCTGAAACTTTGGTCTACGACACCTCTTTCCGCTCGCCGCTCACTGCTCGCTTCGCAAGCGCTTCTCAGCTTGCGGGTCGCCGATATTTCCTGTGGCTCCGGCCATATCCTGTTGGCGGCGGCCCGGCGGATCGCCACCGAACTTGCTATTGTCCGCACCGGCGAAGAGCAGCCGTCTCCTGGCGCGTTCCGTACTGCCGTGCGTGACGTTATCTGTAATTGCATCTATGGGGTGGACCTGAATCCGCTGGCGGTGGAGTTGTGCAAGGTCGCTCTCTGGTTGGAGGCCCATATTCCCGGCCAACCGCTCAACTTTCTTGATCATCACATCAAGTGTGGTAACGCCATTGTCGGTTTTGCTCGGCGGGAAGAGTTGGAACGTGGTGTGCCTGACGAGGCGTTTGTCACTATGCAGGGGGATGATAAGGATATTGCTGCCAGCTTCCGCAAGCGGAACAAGGAGGAGAGGCTCCGTCACGAGCAGAAGTTACCCAAGCAGGAGAGCCTTTCCTTTACACCCGAGGTGGAAAAACACCTATCAGAAGTTCTCAAGGGGTGGCGAACCATCGCCGCTTTACCGGAGCGCAACCCGTCAGAGATTGAGAACAAGAAAAATCGCTATCAGGAATTTGCCAATGGGCGGGATGCCTTGCTCCTCAGCGAAATTGCGGCCATTCCCGTAGCCCAGTTTTATATCGAAAAAACCAAAGAGAATCAGCCGAAACTGATCACCGATGAGGCATTCCGTCACTACTTGGATGGCCATCGAACCCCGCAGGGGCAAGCGACAGCCATGGCATGGGCACTGGCCAATCGCAAACGGTTCTTTCATTGGTTCCTGGAGTTTCCGGAGATTATCGAGCAGGGTGGATTTGATTGTATCCTTAGGAATCCACCTTATCTAGGTGGTCAGGCTCTCAGTAAAACTTACGGTCACAACTTCTGCAATTTCTCAAAATGGGAATATGCTCCGACCGGATTAAGTGATTTAGTTACATATTTCATTCGTAGAATTTATTCTCTTCTTCGCCCCAATGGTTTTGCATCATTTATTACTACAAATTCTATTAAAGATGGGGATGTCCGTAAAGACGGACTTGACCAAGTACTATTGCAGGGTGGCAGCATCAATTTCGCTATTCGTGGCATCAAATGGCCTGGTAGGGCAAATCTTGTGGTTTCTCTCGTCGGGTTTCATAAAGGGCAATGGAATGGCAGACGTTTTCTCGATAATAGAGAAGTACAAGTCATAAGTTCGTATTTCGAGGATAGTTTTGATCTGGGAGAACCTATTTCTCTTGAAGAAAATGTTGATTGTGTTTTTCAAGGATCTATATTCGTAGGTGATGGGTTTTTGCTATCGCACATTGAAGCTGAGAGAATTAAGGAAATTGATTCAGAGTCGGGAAAGGTGATTTATCCTGTCATAAATGGGCAGGAATTGAATAATGAACCTAATCAATTGCCATTAAGGAGTATTGTTAATTTCTTCGATTGGCCAATGGCTAAAGCTCAATCATTCAATAAAGCTTTTGAGAGAGTCGAGACTTTAGTAAAACCTGAACGTCTTGCAAATAAGCGTATTGCACATCTTCCATGGTGGCAGTTTGAAAGGCCAAGGACTGATCTATATCGCAATATTTTACATCTATCGCGATGTTTTGTCGCCGCACGAACTACAAAACATCTTAACTTTTCAGCAGCTCCTACTAACTATGTCTTTACAGATGCCATTTACGTTTTCACCACGGATAGATGGGATCTCTACTCTTTCGTCCAATCCACCATTCACGAAGTTTGGGCACGTAAATACAGCGGTGCTTTGGAGACAAGACTTCGCTATTCGCCATCTGACTGTTTTGAGACATTTCCCTTTCCGAAAGAGATTTGGCAGGCTGCCGACTCAAATCTGGCAAATATAGGCGAGCGATATCACGAATACCGCCGTGCTCTCATGCTCCGCCTCTGGCTCGGTCTGACAGACATCTACAACCTCTTCCACAACCGCGATCTCACTCCTGCCATCGTCGCCAAGGTCAGCGGCAAATTGGACGAAGCCGAAGCCGGATACCAAGGCATCCTCGAACTCCGCAAACTCCACCGCGAACTTGACGAAGCTGTTCTCGCCGCCTATGGATGGGGGGCGGCGAACGGTGAGCAGCGAGCAGCGAGCAGTGATAGCTTTTCCCCGCTCGCCGACAACTGCTCGCCTCTTTCCCTGAATCACAACTTTCACGAAGTCGAAACCCTCCCCGAAAACGACCGCGTCCGCTACACCATCTCTCCCGAAGCCCGCAAGGAACTCCTGAAACGCCTCCTCGCCCTCAACCACCAACGGGCAGCTGAGGAAAAGGCTAAGGCGCCGGTGAAGGTGGAGAAAGCGGCTAAAGGGAAAGCAGGAAAAGGAAAAAAGGCAACATCGGAAATGCCAGGGTTGTTTGATTTAGGACAGTTCACACAGATTTCATTTCCAATTTCTGCCAGAGAGAAAGCTCTTACAGATGCTTCGCTGGTAATCATTGAAAAAGCTGGAGAAATAACAAGCATGGACCATCTCGATGTTTTGTTATTGGCTACACATCCAGAGTGGTGCAAGTCATTTTTAGAGGACACCAGCTTGAAGCGATTTTATGCAGCAGAAAAAAGTGTACCTTCATGTTTTTTCGCTGAAGGCCAGAACTCCATCATGTGGGGTGATTGTCGCGATTATCTTGAGAAACGCCTAGCTTTGCACATCGACCGCGCATCCATCGCCCAGACGATAAGACGTGGGGTGAACTTTACTGAAGTGAAGCAGTTGTTCACTTGTGGTGTTGATGACATTATCGCGATAGCCTTAGATGCTCACAACGAAGTTAAAAAGCTGCGGCAAAAACTTGAGTCAGCAACAGAAGTGCAAAAATTGCTGCTTCACCTGTTTGAGCAGCGATATCAGGAATATAAACTTGTAGCATAGGAGCGGCATAAGGTGAATCTCTACAAAAACCTAAAACTTGAGCCAATCCGTAAGGAACCGAATTTATGGGTAAGTCGGCTAATAATATACGAACGAATAACGCCAGCCCCCGTTATCATTCGTGAAATAAAGCTCAACAAAGGCTTGAACATCATTTGGGCGGCAGAGCCTGAAGATGAAGATGCAAGTGCTGAAATAAACGGTCACAGCGCCGGAAAGACGACTTTCTGTCGTTTTCTACGTTATGTGTTGGGTGAGAAAACCTATGGTACAAAATCAAATACCGAGCTTATACGCAAATCGCTTCCACATGCCTATGTTGCAGCTGAAATATTTGTTATGCAGAAAAAATGTGCAGTAATCAGGCCAATCGGTAATGGACGGAATTCATACACCCTTCCAGATGCAACAATTGAAGAACTCTTGAATAACAAAATTTATGCCGCGTATCAGGACGACTACCCACACAAGGTCGGACTTGATGCTCTGTTGGACGATTTTGAAACCGCTTCTGTCGTCCGAACTGGTGAGCCAATTGAATGGGGGCATATTCTTTCTTGGTGTACAAGAGATCAGGAAGCACGTTTCCAAAATATCTACGATTGGCGATCACCGCGCAGTGAATCAGAATCTCCAGTCTTCCGCTCACCCAAAACATCCCCGTTATTTGTCATGAGAGCTGTACTCGGTCTTTTCCTTCAGGACGAGCTAAAAGGTGAAGAAAATCTGGCCGAATTGCTCAAGAAACAGAGAATCTTGGAAAAAGAGTTCGATGAGTTAAAACGGGAACCACAGTTCAGAGTCAATCTTTATGATCGTGAACTGCGTCGTCGAATAAAAAACATTCTTCCTGATGAGCCCAATATTGAGACAGCTCCGTTTCGTTCAGACACCTTAGATCCTGGCCTGGATCGTCTCGCGGTAATGGCCAGAGAAAAAATTGAATCAAAGATTGCCGACATGGAAGAGGAACAACGCAATATTCAAGAGTTGGTAGAAACTATTGGTGGAGAAATAGCCGAGAAAGAACACATGCAGAATAAACTTGAAACAATGTTCAAGCTCGAAACTGCAGTAAAAACGGAATTAGACCCTAAAATAAATCATAGGAATATATTTCGAGCTTTATATGAAGAGCATGGTCACGGAATGTGTTTTCTGGGTGATGTTTTATTTTATGAATGCATGCACATAAGGGAACGTCAGGGCGTCATAAGTTTCACACAACATCAGGATGCCCGAGCAATGCAAAAAGCGGAGGCAGAGCGAATAAAATGCCAAGAAAAAATTGACAATTCAAAGGCTTTATTGACCAGGGAAATTAAGACACTTCGAATTCAAAGAGACGCTGAGAGAAAAAGACGAGATGGCATACAAACCGAAATTCGCAAACATCATGAATCCGCCAGAGATCTTACTTACGCGCTTCGAGAACTGAATAACTGGTCTGAGCAACCAAACGTTCAAAACGCGTATCCACAGATAGATAATTGCAAAAAACAACTTGATAAAACTACGAAAGATGTTGCTGCGTTGATAAAGAGGCTTAGCAAGTTACTCACGGAGCATGATGCTAACCGAAAGCTTTTAGCCTCAATATTTTCTGGTACCGTCAAATCAGTGCTTCAGTCCGGCACATATGATGGTCGGGTAGACTTCAACAACCGCGAACTGGCTTTCATGATAACACACGGTGCCGCAATGACTGGTGAAGCAGTGGAGACACTTTCAGTTTTGCTGGCAGATATATCTTGTTTAATTTTTACTACGGTTTCCGAAAAGTCTCACTTCCCTGGATTTTTGCTTCACGACAGTCCTCGTGAAGCAGATCTCGGTGGCAGGATTTATCGGAGCTTTATCCGTTTAATAGCCTCACTTCAAGAGTCATTCGGAGGGTCAGACAACTGTCCTTTCCAGTATGTGTTGACAACAACGACAGATCCTCCCAAAGAACTCCAAACTGAGGAATTTATAAAAATGCCCCTTGATGCGGCTGTAACAACTGGTCTACTTCTTCGGCGGAACCTCGCTTTAGCAGAAGGTTATGAACATCCGATATTTTTATGAAAGAGATTGAATAATGGGTAGAGCCAAACAGGAAATGATTGAGGCAGAAGACCGTGGTTGGTATGAGTCTGATGGCTATGTATGCCCAGACTGCGTTGAGGATGAATTTCTCAAATCAGTCATTTCAGATAAGGCATGTCACCAATCATGTGACTATTGTGGTAAGGCGTCAGACTATGATTTTGCTTCACCAGTTGAAGCCCTAATGGAATTAATACGAGATACCGTTTTTTACTACTATAATGATCCGACATGTGCTGGCGTCCCATATGATGGCGGTAGTTTTATCTTTGACCCTATCGATACTCATGAAGTGTTGGAGTCAATAGGGCTTGAATGTGATGGTCAGTTATTCGATGACGTTGCGAATGCATTTATAACTACCGGTTGGGTCGCATCTGCTCATGGTCATTGGGCATCATCCCATCAAAACGAGATACTGAATACCTCTTGGAATAATTTTGTTAATGTTGTGAAGCATGAAGTACGTTATTTCTTCTCACGCATCCCAAATTCGAAAAAATCATACTCACAAGAATATAGCCCACAACAACTTCTCTCCATTATTGGTCACCTCGCAATCGAATTGAAATTGATAATCATTCTTCCGTTGGGAATAAGTTTTTATCGTGTAAGAGAGCGAGAAGATGAAGCTGATTGGGAGTTTGATCTGGATCAGATGGGGCCACCGCCTGCCGCCCGTGCAGCGGCGGGTCGCATGAATCCTGCCGGTATTAGTTATTTGTACTTAGCTTTTGAGCCACAGACAGCACTTGCTGAGGTGCTTGAAAGACCACCATGCGGAGCCGCAATAGCGCAATTTGATGCTCAAAGAGATCTGACAATACTTGATTTGACATCCCTACCACTTTTGCCATCAATCTTTGACGATTCGCGCAGAGATCAAAGGGAAGGGTTGTTGTTTCTTAATCGTTTTGTTGCAGAAATATCAAAACCTGTGAGAAAAGATGGCCGTGAACATGTTGAATACGTGCCTTCGCAAGTAGTATCAGAGTATTTTGCATTGGGGTTCCAAACAAACGGGAAATTACTCGATGGGATTGCATATCCAAGCGCTGTTCGTCCGGGAGGTAAAAATCTAGTACTATTCCCATGCAAAAGGGGCTATGAGCGAAACTTCGATCATGTAGTATTTCGATCAGCACAGCAACTGAAGTTTGCCAACTGGCCAGAGTTACTTGAGATTGTAACTGGCGCCAACGAATGAGTTTTCTGAAATTCACTAAAGGTGATTCAGCTTTGACCGTAAATATATATTTACATTAAATATTAAATATTTGCCGGAAGAAGAATAAGGGAGTGTCTCTGACTTCGTATTGTTGCTTTAAACTATGAGGCCTAAATCATGAATCTAATTCGCCCTCGTCTTACAGATTATCATGGGGTCAACGTCCAACAAATAGAACTAGATTTCGCCATCCCTTTTTTAGAGGAAGACATTCCTTTATATCTAGACCCCTTTCTACTATGGAAATCGCCATCATACCAGGATAAATCCCTACATGGAGCCATTCTTAATTCCTTCAATAACCTAGGTTTTATGGCTAAGAAAGGCCAGGCCGATAGAGCAATCCAGCAACTTGTAATAGCGTCTGAATGTGAAGAGGTTGGACTAGGAGTATCTGCATCAAAAAAAGGCAAAAAAATAGCAAAATCAAAAGCTTCAGAGATTATTAGTCTATTCAGCAATATTTCTAGCTATGACCAGAGAGGCTTCTCGCATTTTGAAGAGATTCAGTTTTTTGTTGATGGAATTTCCAAAGACAGAATAAGTGACTTCACCTGCAACTTTATGAAAAGTTTTCTTGTAGATTACACCATTGATCAGTGTGAAAATCTAGGAATCTCAACAGTAGATTCAACAATAAACTATCTTTACGACTTGAACAGGTACGATTTTCAGGAGAACGTGAAGATTAAACTGCCTGTGAATCCGGAAACAGGTGAGCCAATTCTATTAGTGCCGAAACGGTGGCTTCGATTCGGCCCATGGTTGAACTTCGATGAATTTTTTAAATATTACTGCCCATTGGATGAAATTGTTAATCCTGGAGGAGAGATTTCAAAAGTTAAGGTTCTGAGCTTCAATCGTGACAACTACGGAGTCGTTGAATCTTACATTAAAGAAAAAGAGCGTACCTTCGAAGATTGTAAGAATGATCCACTGTTTCAGCAGATTCCCGTTGTGTCAGCAAAAAGGAAGCTGAGGGAAATCAAAGGATTGCCCGCAGGAAAAGATGAGAATGCAGATAAAAAATTTGAAGATGCTGCGGTTTCTCTTCTTGCTTCACTGATGTACCCGCACCTAGACTTTGCAACTGCTCAAAGCCGGATTGAATCAGGTTCTCAAATTCGTGATTTAATATTCTATAACAACCGTAGCAATGAATTCCTAAAAGAACTATTTGACGACTATGGAAGCCGTCAAATAGTAATGGAACTCAAAAATGTAAAGCAGGTTGAACGAGATCATGTCAACCAGTTGAACCGATACATGACTGATAGCCTTGGTAAATTTGGGGTGCTTGTGACCAGGAATGATTTGTCGAAACCCAGGCGACAAAACGTTATTGACCTTTGGTCGGGTCAAAGACGGTGCATCATAACTTTGACTGATTCAGATATTGAGCAAATGGTAGAGGTATTCGAAAGCAAACAACGCCTTCCGCTAGATGTTCTGAAGAAGAAATATATTGAGTTTCGCAGGTTATGTCCGGCATAGGAGAGATACATGAAAAGAGCTGATGTAGACGAGCTAGAGAAGCTTATGGGCCAGTTTAAGAGTATTCACGCTGAAGTTTCGGCATTGGCAAAAAAGTCTCCTAATGATGCTGTTAACTCTTTTAAAATCAAATTTATCAACACTACGGTGGCGAACTGCAATAAATTCTTCGGCCAGAATTATAAACCTTTCGAATATTTTGATGTTTTTGATATTGATGATGTTCCGTCCAACAGTGATGTCACTTTTATAATATCACAGTATATTGAGTCTCTTGAAAAATATCGCGCTGACAATATCAAAAATAACCTGGGTCGTTGGTACTTTGTCCTTGAGGACACGAAAGAGGAAATTCAAACAGCTCAACCGGTAAAATTACAGAAATAGTGGGGTCTTCTTATGGCAAAATTGAAGAAGGGTATAACAACCCAAAAAAAAGTTGATGTGTACGAAACCACCGAGCCTCTTCTCGAAGCTATGTATAAGGAAATGCAGGACCTGTCTAAAAAGAAGCCAGATGGTACTTTAAATCCAATAAAGGTTAAAATCATCAACCGACTGTTGACTGATATTAAGGCTATTCTTGTTGATGAATCTGACAGTAAGTACTTAGATTTGCTAGATGATGAAATGCTGCCTCAATATAGCGATGTAGCCCTTATTCTTTCTCAATTTTCTGCTTCAATAAAAAAGTTTTATGAGAAATATTACGGACATGATGAGATTCACGGTGAATGGCGGTGGCTTGTAAGATAACGTGAAACCGGGACAGACCTGATTTTTTCCAATAAAACTGCCCACCCGCGTGGAATGGATCGCTGGTCACATTAGGAAATGTTTTTAATGGCATGTGGTCACATCGCCGCAGTGACTATTCTGATAAAATTATGAATTTGGCGGATCGGTGCGTGTTGTTATCTGTCTCGCTAGTTTAAGGGGTTATCAATGGACATAACCACATCATGGGTAAAGCCACCCAACGCCATTGGCGGACTTGATCATCTTGCCGTACAGGCTCCTTGCATCAACCTTTATGGGCGCATGCTCCCCGGTATAACCAACGTCACCGACCGGGCACGTTACTACAGCTTTTATCCATGGGTGGTCTGGGCACTGGAGAAGAACGGCTACCGTTACGGTGACACCTTCATTGACCTCTTTCGCAAAGCCGATTGTCTGTTCACATTGATCGCCGAACGGCATGGCAAGGTTGCTGGTGGCGACCGGGATGATCATGCCGCTGCCACCGTTGGCAGCGGCAACATGGCGGAACCTGCCTCCAGGGTGCGGGATGGTCACTCGGTAACATTGTCCGACTTTGCCTGCCGCGAAGGGAAGAGTCGTTACTTCAAAAATAAGCTGGGAGGGTTGGGGCAGTATTATCTGGGTGTATTCCGGGAGCTGAATATCATGACCGGTGATCTGCAAAACGGAGTCCAGAATATTCGGGAAGGGGGGGGAGCGATTGCCGAGACCGTTGACCGGAACGTGAATCGGGAACTGTTTTTCAGGACAATCGATGAGGATACTGTCTCTGCGTCCCGCCTGGATGAACTCCATTCGTTCTGTCCCTGTGGCTTGAAATCGAGCCCCGATGAGCATGCCAAAATTTCGGAACTGCTCTTTGTCCAAGGGCAATTTTACAATCAGGAGACGTTGGCTCGCCGCCGTACGTTGAAGATAATCCTTTCCCTGGCCGAGAATCTGAGCGCGTGTGGGGCGTCAATTGACATCGAACAGTTCCGGGGTTGCACCTACAGCGGGGCGCTGCCAAACAAGGCAACCTGGGAATTATCAGATCGTCTGCAAAAATCCCGCCAGCAATGGGCCGTCTATCAGCGCAATGAGGTTCTGTCACTTGCTATCCAGGGGATCTTTTTCGTAATTCTTGACGCCTATGAAGAATCCGGGGAGCGCTTCCAGTCGGTGAGTGATCTGGTACTCTGGTTTCTGGAAATGCCGGAGGTCGAGCAGATCGGTTCGTTCTTCCCACTGGACAGTTCGGTTGCTGCAATGAAAAGCGCCGTAACCTCATGGCTTCCTGATATGGTAGATTGGACAAACGATAACCACGAAATTCACCTCGCAACCCAGATAGAACTCCTCAGCCATAAAGGGAAATCCGTAACAAATCGTTCGGCTATTCTTCTTTCCTCCCTGAAGGTTCTCATCGCCCTGCAAAGTCGTCCCGAGACGAAAGAAGGATATGGCGATTTCGTTTTCCCTCCCAATTATCTCAACGCGTATCCCATCAATCTTCAAACATTTAACCATCACAGCAGCAACACCTGGGACAATCTGACGATCCGCGAGTGGATTGGCTGGTTGGCGGCATCGTGGGGGATCAATACCCATCTCATGGTGGCATTGCGCAAACTACGGGGACAATCGCAATCAACATTCCGGATCAGGCCCTCCGATAACGGACTTGAAATCATAGCCGTTCCCGGAGCGGTATTTACCTCGCCCCGTTTCTGGCAGGCGTTACGAATCCTCAAGGATATGGGCGCCCTTGTCAGGAACGGTAACGTCTGGGAGACATCCGCTCTCGGTAAGAAGTTCATGGAGGTGGCGGATGAGTGAACGTATCTCGATTCTCAACGAGATCAAAGCCGGTGGCTATGATGCCTCGCTGATCACCACCTATAACGCCTATCTCCCTTTTTATGAAGATGTGGTGCTGCGCCACCTGATGGGGAATGGTGTCCGGCATAATGTCCTGATGATGGATGCCGCGCAGACCACATTAGCGGTGGATCGCCATCCGCCCCGGTCTGCCGGTCGTTTCTATACCCTGGCCCCCATAAAGGTCGGCGGCGCCTTTCATCCGAAAGTCATTCTCCTGGTCGGCAAGAGAAAAGGAACCCTTCTGGTTGGCAGCCACAACCTTACGCTGTCGGGATTCGGCTATAACCGTGAGATGAGCAACCTCATCTCTTACAAGGGGTCGGATGATACCGAGGCGGCGGCTCTCATCAAAGCTGCGTGGACAAATGTTCTCAGTTGGGCAACGTCCCAGTCAGATTCACTGCCGGACCATATCATCGAGATGATCACGAAGGTTGCGGACTTTGCCCCGTGGCTTCGAGACAGCGCCGAGACCGTTTCCGATAGTTGCCGCGTTCTCTCTTCCCGGAATGGTGCGCCGAACCTTTGGGAACAATTGGTGGATTTTGCCGGAGTAGAGCCGGCCAGGAAGGTCATTATCAGTGGAGCATTTTTTGACGCGAAGCTGTCGTTTGTCGAGAAGGTTCGTGACGAACTGTATCCCGAGGAACTGATTGTCGGGATTGACCCGGCATCGGTGCAGTTTCCCGTCGGCAAAGAACTGCCGGGCATCTCATTTGTCAATTGCGCCAAGCTCGGCCTATCGGAAAAGGAAGACAAGCAGGCGGGGTATCTGCATGCCAAGTCGATATTAATTCAGCGGGAAGATGGTGAAATTCTGCTGGCGGTCGGTAGCGCTAATCCCAGCTATCCGGCATGGCTTGCTCCCGGCATGAGTCAGAATGTGGAGATGATGATTGTCCGGAAGGGAGAAGCCGCCAGAGAGGCTGCCGAGGAGCTCGGACTTGCCGCTATTTCATCCATGGAGCCGCTCACCGTTGCGGAATGGGCTGCAGTTAAACGCAATTGGGATCGTGAAGTTGAGACAGGGCCTGACGATGCCGCTGCGCACATAGTTATCGCCATGGCAACCGATAGCGACATCAGGTTTCGAGTGCCAGGGACCACGCGGCCACCGGTAATTGATTGCGAGTTCACGGTCACGGGAGAGGGTCAAGTCGTTACGAAACGGGCGAATCTGTCCGGAGGTGACTACATCCTTTCCCTGGAGGGTATTAATGCTTCCGCCTCCCTGTTCAGATTCAAGGTGGACGGCAAACAGTTCACCGGTCTGATTCAGTACGTCAGGCATATAGAGGGATTGTCAAGAACAGGCTCTCAGCGAAAATTCAATGAAGCACTGGCCTCTCTCACCACGGGTATGCCCAACCTGGAGCACTTTGTCGAATGCATCAAGGATATCATCAAGAACAGCGACAAGGTGGGGCTGACTCGGACGACACAAAGTACGACGGCACGGAATGCTGCCGATACGTCCAAGGTCCAGAGAGAGGGTGCGGAACTCTCCATTGGGCTGGATGAGGTCGTGGAACGTAACCATCTGCGGAAACAGAGATTGCGCGGTGTCGATGATCTTGGCTACCTGTTGGACGTGCTCCTTTACAATCTGCGAGATGAAAGTACGATCGCTTTGGATGCCGCATTGGAAGAGCGGGACGCCAAAGGGCGCTCGGAAGAAGAACAGATCGATGCGGATGATGATGAGGATGGATTACCACCGCTGCCGCTGACGCCGGTTCCTGATGAAAATGATCCTACTGTACCCCCGGACAGAACTCCCTTGGCTGTTTGCCATGCTAAGGTCGGATCTCTGGTCTCAACAGCCTGTGACAAGCTGGAAGCTCTCAAGCAGGGGAGACTTGAAATGGCTGAGTTTATCGTCATCATGGCGGGAATTATATCGGCATTACGTCTCCTGCGTGGTCTTGATAGCAAAGTGCCCTGGATTGGGGTCGGAGAGACCGCCGTTCCCCGAAAAGAATTGCGTAAACTTTTCTTGAAGCTTGCCGAGATTGTCTTTGATGGCGCCAACTCCGACAAATCCCTCATCTGCCTTGACGGTAAATATTCCCCGTTGACGGAGGCCGATGAGTTCGCAAGGCTCAAAGGTCTCATGGTCTGGCTTGCCTGGGAGAGTGGTCTCGCGTTGACGGTAAAAAAGCCATTCAACGAGTCTGCACAAGAGCGAAAGGAACGATTTGACCTCAACCGTATCTACGTTGCGACCGCTCAATTGATTGCTGGGGATGAGGATGTTATCAACGAGGCCAGGCAGAGTATCGGCCAGTTCAGTTCTATTGACATGGATTGGCTGGAAAAACTGTTATCCGTAGATCAATTGATCCGCGATTCCTACGCTGATCCGACCACCCTTCAGGATGGCGCTACGGCCAAACCGGGAGATTTCGGATTTAATTCACTGAAGCCTGAATGGGGTGTGCGTGAGATATTGCCGGCGAATGGTAGCAGTCGGTCCCTTGCACATCTGAATTCTGACCATTCAAAGTTCAAGTTTTCGTCTGCGGTAATTCGGACGATTCCCTTTGAATCAATACTCAATGCGCCTCGGATACGGAAGGAAGCCGTTGCCACGGATGAGGCATATGCAAGGAGACAAACGGCTTCACCATATCCCCCCAAGCTCGCAAGGAACTCCTGACGCGCCTCATCGCCGTCAACCATCAGCGTGCTGCAAGTTGACGTTAAAGGCGGATAAATCTGGTAAAAGGAAAGCTTCGAAGTGGAAAATGGCTGAAGCGGTCCACTGTACCGGGTTGTTTGGATAATATGATTGTAGTATCTTCTGTGAACCTCGTGCAAAGGAGAACAAAAATATGTTTACATCTTTAAGACTCAAAAATTTCAAGGCTTGGCGTGATAGTGGCGAGATGCCCCTTGCTCCGGTTACGTTGCTATTAGGTTCAAATTCAACCGGCAAATCTTCACTTATTCAGAGCCTGTTGCTTCTGAAGCAAACAATCACATCACCTGACAGAAGCATCCATCTGAATCTTGGTGGCGATGAAGTAAATGATTATTTCAATTTTGGTCATTTTAATGATGTTCTGACGCAAGACGCAACCCCCCGTCAATTCGAGATATCTTTTGAATTTGGCCAGCCAATACGGCGGCGGAGACCTGCTGAAATAGCTCGTTCGGGAAAATTTTCAGTAACGTATGCAATGAACTCAAGCGGTGCAGCTGTAACTCAGGAATGTTGTTTGGAAGGGAAAAATAGAAGCTTTCGTGCTGTTCGTAGAGACAGAGGAGCCTATTCAATATATGTGGGTGATGAAGGTCAGCCACGAGATAAAAGCCGTACCTTTGCTCCAGAACGCTCTATTGCACTTCCCTCTGAAGCTATTCAATTGCTTGGCTTAGACGGTGATGCAGCGCAAGATCTAAGTCTTACCATTCGTCGTGAACTTGAAAATATTGCCTATTTAGGACCGCTACGGCGTAAGCCGGAGCGTGACTATGTCTGGAACAAAACTCGTCCTGGAGATTTAGGTGTAGATGGATTTGGTTCTATTAATGCTTTATTTTCAAGTGCCTTTATCAAGGGTAAAGATGTTGGCGAAGATATAATTGCTGGAGTATCAAAATATCTTGCACGTATGGGAGTTGCAGAACGCCTTGAAGTTCGGCAACTTGGTCATTCAACACGGTATGAAATTGTTGTTCACCGTGATGGTGTCGTAGCAAATCTGCGAGATGTTGGCATAGGGATATCACAGGTATTGCCTGTTCTTACATTGGCATATTATGTGCCGGCTGGCTCAACTATTTTATTGGAAGAACCTGAAATTCATCTCCATCCGCTTGCTCAATCCGTATTGGCTGAACTTTTTGTAGAAATTAGCAAGGAGCGTAAAGTTCAGTTCATTGTAGAAACGCACTCGGAGCATTTGTTCAGGCGTATGCAAACATTGATGGCTAAGGGAAAAGTAACACTGAATAATTGTGCAATGTATTTTGTTGAACGAAATGGCGCAGATGCCAAACTTCTTAAACTTGAAGCTAATGAATATGGAGCCATAAGTAATTGGCCACCAAAGTTCTTTGGTGATGCTCTCGGCGAATCCCGATTACAAGCTGAATTAGCCATTAAGTATCAAAAAGAAATGAGGATGAAAAATGCCAACTTACTTGGTTGATACAAATGTTATGCTCGCGGCAAGCGCATGTCATAACTCGTGCTCTGCTCTATTAAATGAAGCAGAACCAAAAGAGCCTGAACTCCGTGAGAGAGTTTATAATTGGCTTCGTGATTTCGATTTGTCAACGGATTCAATTCTCTTGGATGAAGATTGGCTTATTCGTGGCGAATATGAACATAAAATGGCGTTTAACTCTTACATGCGAGAGCAGGAATATGGATTTCAGGTGCTTCAAAATAAACAGGATCTTGGCTTGGTCAACTATGTACCCATAGATGTCGACACAACATCTGGGGAGCCAATAGCTATACTTTCTGAAGAGCTCACAGCTATTGTCACTGACCGGGCCGACAGAAAATGGGTTGCAGCGGCTCAATCGGCGAAAATACTTCACGATTTAACTTGCCCAATTGTTTATGGTGCGGAATCCGATTGGTACGTGATTCAGGATGATCTGCTCCGATTTGGAATTCATTGTAAGCAGCTTTTGCCAGATGAATGGTACGAAGATTAAATTGGTGGTGCGAAGCTCTTGACAATAGATTTTTTCAGATTCCCTCATACACCTCATATCGTATGGCTTGGAGAAGGTGTTCCACGTGATGATAAGGTGCTGTCTGCATCAGAAGTAAAGACTTTGCTCTCTGGTGAGATTGTCATTGAAGAAAAACTGGATGGTGCCAATTTAGGTATTTCCATCAGTCCAGAAGGTAATCTTCGCACTCAAAACCGTGGACAGTACCTGGTTGAACCCCATGAAGGCCAGTTTAGAGAGCTTTCAACTTGGCTGAAACCTCGTGAAGAGGCCTTGTTTGAGGTTCTGGGGGGAAATCTAATCCTCTTTGGAGAATGGGTGGCGGCGCGTCATTCGCTTGATTATGATTGTCTCGCTGACTGGTTTCTGGTGTTTGATGTCTATGATCGGCAATGTCAACGGTTTTGGAGTACTACACGCCGAAACGAACTTGCATCCCAGCTTGGGTTAAATGTCGTCCCAAAGATTTTTTGTGGGAATATATCCTTGGATGCACTTAAAGAATTATTAAACTCACATCACAGCAAATTCCGTAATGGTTCCATGGAAGGTATAGTTGTACGCCGAGAAACAAAAGAGTGGCTGGATGAACGGGCAAAGTTGGTACGACCTGACTTTACTCAGGCTATTGGTGATCATTGGCGTAACCGTAAAATAGAATGGAACCGTTTGGTCTGGAACTGCTCTTGACTCTTAATGAAATTAATAGTTATAAATACCCTCGAACGTGCCCTTGGATTTCCGGGAACAGTGACAAGAAGGTACATAAACTGACAGAAATTGTGTAAAGACGATCTGCCACATCTGTAGGCAGAAAGCTATTTGTCCTTATGAACCGGACAGCTCTGTACGATAGTTCACAGGCTGCACGGGAGTTTTCCAGAGACGCTGTTGAAAACACCACAGGCTATGGTTTCCAGTATCGGTAACTTTCTGAGTGTCGTGAGCCGGGTAGGGATGGGGCAGGGGAGATGAAGAAGAGGAATATTGAATGCTGAACTACACCGTCCATGCCATGGAATCCATGACCGAAATTCTCCAGGAAGGGGGCTTTGCGTCCTATCCGGCCACCGAACGTGCCATCGGGGAGATCGTGACTCTCCTGGATAAAGCCGTCAAATTTGAACTCCCCGACAACGGCGCCATCATCGATCGGGAAAAGAGCCTGGAGGTCCTTGACCCGGAATTGCTGCATCTCCCCTTTCCCGTGGTCGCCCTGGAATACGCCTACACCGATGAATCCAATATCCCCGACGGGAGTATTGCCGTCCCCAAACGGATCGCCCTCTGCTTCGAGTACGAGTCAAATGCCAATTACCTCTTGAGCAATGCTGCCCTCCGGTCTCATCCTTCCCTGGCCATGGTGGGTGGGATCGTGGTGATTCCGGTGATGTTCTTTCAGGGAATGTGGGTTCCGGCCTCCTGGGGATGTGTCATTCCCCGGGAAGACGCCGCAACGGTGTTGGTTTCCCGAGTGGCGTTCGGGCACAGGGATCATCCGAGTTTTTCCCGGGTGGGGATGACCGTCATGCCGGTCATGCTGGAAGCCTGCCAGGGTTTGATCGATCAATTCGGAGCCAGTCACTCGGAAGAGAACGGGCTGAAGGATTCCCTGGATGAGGTGCTGGCCGCCGTGACCCTCATGGCGGCGCTCTCCTGCAGTAACGTGGGGCTGCAAGATGTGCCGGCCCCGGGCAAACTCAACAAGAAGCGTCTCAAATCCGGGAAACTCCCCCTCTACGGCTACAAGTCCGTGGTCGTCTTGACGCAGCAAGCCAGTGTCGGCAACGAAGATCTGGGCGGTCACGAGCAGCGGGTGGTCCGTTCGCATCTTCGTCGGGGGCATATCCGCCGACTGGGCGACAACCGCCGCATCTGGATTCAAAGCACCATCGTCAACGCCGGCAAGGGTCTCCTGGATCAGTCCTATCGATTTGCGAAGAAGTCGTCGCCATGACTATTGCCGAAGAAGAGCTGTTTGGAGCCTTGAGGGAGTTGATGGAAGCCTCCCAGGCCATGGTCGAGGCCCAGCATGGAAACGATCAGGATATCTGGGCGATCAGTGACCGGTATGACGACTCCATCCAGCGAGCCCGGATGGTGTTGGCCCGGGTGTCGCGGGCGGGGTAGGGTGGGGCGGAACCCGGGACAGAACTGATTTTGGTGAGTTCGATCAATCAATGACGTTGAAGTGGTGGCATTTTGGGTCGTGCTGCCTAAAGGAGTGAGGATGAGTGGTAAAAAGTTGATTTTTATCAGTTCCGTTCAAAAGGAGCTTGAGTTGGAACGGGCGGCAGTGGCCGGACTCATCGCTACCGACCCTTTCCTTGTGCATCACTGCTTCCCGGTGCTCTTCGAGAAAGAGCCGCCACCACCTCGTCCGACATCAAAGCCTTATCTGGAGGCGCTACGAGGTTGCGCCATTTATATTCTACTTATTGCCAATGAATACGGTCGCCCTGATGGTGAGCTTTCAGCCACGCACCATGAGTATCGTCTTGCTCAAGAACTTCAACTCCCTACCATTGTGTTTCTCAAGGGAGCAACAGATACCGGTCGGACTTCAGAAACGAGAGCATTGTTGGAAGAGATCAGAGGCGCTGGACATACCTACAAGCGTTTCCATGACCGTGAGGATTTGAAGTCTGAAATGCTCCGTGCCATCGTCCGAACCCTGGCGGATGAATACTGCATCTATGCTACCGATGCCGAACTGAGTGAAGGAGAACATCAGATAGAGGCGGCATCAGCCTTTGAAACAGTGGTCTTGAGCGGTGTTTCGGTAACGGCTCTTGATCAGGAACTTGTGGAATCATTCAGTTGTCAGATTGTTGTTGCCGAGGAATCTCAGGAGAGTACCCCGACGGATGTACTCCACTCCCGGGCTTTGGTTGTCCGTGGTGATACCCCTGATTCGTTTCTGGCGACTGCCGCGGCTTTGATTCTGTTTGCGCCTCGCCCGGCTAACCATTTTCCGCAGTGCGAGATCCTTGTGGATGCCTACGACGATCTCCGAGTTTCAGGGCGTCCCAAGGGGCAGCTCAATGTCAATGCCCCGTTGCCCCGTGCTCTGGATCAGATCCTGAAATTCATAGATGAACATACCTTCCACCCGCGTCGCGTCGTAGGTCTCAACAATGTTCGCCTGGATGAATATCCTGTGACCGCTCTTCGCGAAGTCCTGCTCAACGCTGTCGCTCATCGAAGTTACGATGATGCTGCGCGGAAGGTTTTTGTGCGCCTCTTTCGAGACCGTATCGAAGTAGCCAGTCCCGGTTACCCGCTCAAGCCGCTCACTCTTGCCAAACTCCGTCGTGGGGGCTATCGTCCCTGCTCACGGAACCCGCTCATCGCCCAGACACTGGCGACCCTTGACAAGATGGAACAGCGTGGCAGCGGCTTTGCCCGTATGCAGGATGCCATGCTTGATCATGGTCTCGATGGACCGATTATTGACCTGCAGGATGGTTTTTTTGTTGTCACACTTTCAGGCCCGGATGGCAATTATGACCGTATCAGAACACCGAACACTATTCAAATGGCGGTATCTCCAGCAGTCGAGTCACGATTGACAGATCGACAAAGGCGTATGATGATGGTATTGGCTCAAGGAGAAACTTTGACAAGCAAAATTTGTCAGGAACGATTTAACGTTTCAGCTCCGATGATTGCAGCAGACTTTCAAAAACTTATGGAAGAGGGTTTGATCGAACGAATTGGTGCAGGACGAGCAACTCGTTACGTTCTCTCGTCTCGTTCGTAATCGTAAAGAAATCGTTAAGTCGAATTGTAGAATCATTAACCCCACAAGCTGAAACTCCGAACTGTTGCCTGTCGATTCTGCCTTGATATCGCGCAATGAGTGTCGCGGGCGGGGTAGGGATGGGAGAGTACAAAGGGCTGAATCGGGCCGAAACGAGGTGAGAGATGTTTGAAGAACAGTACAACGACGAGATGGAAGCTGAAGTCAGGCGACTTGAGGCGAAGAACCGGGCCATGACGGCAGGGCATCCTGACTGGAATAATGCCTGTGCCGTCTGCGGTTGCGAGTTGACCGATGTTAGCGTCGAAAGGTGTGGTGATTGCCCATGAAAACAGCGCTCCTGCTCATCGACATTCAGAACGACTACTTTCCCGGCGGAAAGATGGAATTGGTAGGGAGCGTTCCTGCGGCTGCGGAGTCCGCCCGGCTTCTGGCGGCCTTCAGGAAACAGAGTTGTCCGGTCTATCATATCCGGCACCTCTCTTCCCGGCCCGACGCCACCTTCTTCCTCCCCGATACCGCGGGAGCAGAAATTTATCCCGCTGTCGCCCCCTTGGCGGGAGAACCGGTCATAACCAAGCAGTTCCCCAACAGTTTCCGGGATACCGGCCTGCTGGAGCGTCTCCGGGACGACGGAGTGGATACCCTCCTGATCTGCGGGATGATGAGCCATATGTGCGTGGACGCCACGGTGAGGGCAGCCTTTGACCTGGGGTTCTCCTGCAGCGTCGTTCACGATGCCTGTGCCACGAGAGATCTTACCTTTGATCAAACCACCGTGCCGGCGGCACAGGTCCATGCTTCGTTTATGGCGGCCATCGGAGCGGTCTATGCCCAGGTGAAAAGCGTTGACCAGATCTTGCAGGAGATGGCGTCCGTCGGGTAATAACGGCTGAGCTGATAGTGCTTGGCAAGGAGTGTTGTCATTCATTTCCGTGGGAGACAATGATCTTCCGGCCATGTTTCTGCTGGGGGGGGGCTGGGGTCAGGACAGCATGTTTGCGAGTTGAACAGGGGGAAAGCTGGGATCACAGGGGCTGGCAGGGGCTGGGCCGGGATGGGATGAAACGTGTCGGAATTGAGCCATAAGCGGCAGGGTGAGGCAACCGATGAGGACGGTTCATAAATGCGTTTTCGCGCAGTTCTTTCGGAATAAACCCAAAAGTTTGGCATGCCGAACAAAGTGATTCAACTCTGCGAACATATTCAGAAAAATGGCAAAAAAACGCGCCTAAACAAGGTGTTTTTATGACGGTTTTTCTGCATTTTAATAATCGTCACGGCAACAGTTTAACATTTTGACGAACAAGTTCCGCCGGTTTTACCCGTGTGAGTGTGAACGCCGGCTTACATGGACAATATCGCTTCGCCGGTTTTGAGAGGAGTTATCCCGTGCCGTTACCGCTTAACATTCATGAGCTTTTCCGTGGCAAAAACGTGGAGTGGGAACGTCTTGAGTTCAAATCCGGGTGGAATCCGTTGGTCACTCTGCATACTATCTGCGCCTTTGCAAACGATTTCCATAATCTGGGGGGCGGTTACATCATTATCGGTGTCGAAGAAAAAAATGGATTACCGGTTCTTCCTCCAATTGGTCTTGCTCCCGATACTCTTGATGACATTCAAAAAGAACTTCTCAACCTCGGCTTTAACGCCATTCAGCCTTACTATCACCCCATAATCGTCCCTGCGGAGATTGACGGACGGCACATACTGGTGCTCTGGGTATTGGGCGGCCAGACCCGTCCCTACAAGGCAAAGCTGAATCTGAACAAGGAGAGTAAAGAGTATGGATATTTTATCCGCAAGGGTTCCAGTACGGTGCGAGCCAAGGGGAGCGACGAATCCGAACTCATCTCATTGGCGGCCACGGTTCCTTTTGACGACCGTTTTAACCAGCAGGCAAAGGTCGAGAATCTTTCACGCGATCTGATGCAGGAATATTTGACGCAGGTCGGCAGTGATCTGTTCAAACAGGCGCCGAATCTGTCGCTGGAGGAGCTCGGGCGACAGATGGGCGTCATCGGTGGGCCGGTTGAATCGCCGTTTCCGCTCAATGTCGGTTTGATGATGTTCAGTCCTGAACCGTGGCGATTTTTTCCCGTCATGCAGATCGATGTTGTCTGGTTTCCCAAGGAAGGACCGGGAGGGGACAAGTTTTCCGAGAAGATCTTCAAGGGGCCGCTGCCACGCATGACCCGCGATGCCTTGGATTACATCAAGCGTAACTTCATCAGTGAAACTGTCATAAAGCACCACGGACGGGCTGAAGCTACCCGTGTCGAGAACATTCCCTACGATGCAATTGAAGAAGCAGTGGTTAATGCTGTCTATCACAGAAGTTATGATGTTCGTGAACCGGTGGAGATTCGTATCGAACCTGGTGAGATGTTTATTATCAGTTATCCGGGACCGGATCGTTCGGTGAAATTGGATCAGCTCCGCGCCGGACAAGCCCGTCCCCGCCGCTATCGCAATCGGCGTATCGGTGAGTTTTTGAAAGAGTTGGAATTCACCGAGGGACGCTGCACCGGAATACCGAAAATTATCGATGCCATGCGAAAGAACGGCTCTCCTCCGGCCGAGTTCGAGTTCGACGAAGACCACAGCTATTTCATGGTGCGTTTGCCGATTCACCCGGCTGCACTGGAGGTTTCGGAAACATCCATGGGAGATGAAACTGCGGGAGAGTCGAAGCCAATTGCAGGACAAGTCGCAGGACAAGTCGCGGGACAAGTCAGCCCTGATGTTGTCAGGTTATTGCTCGTTTTAAACGGGGAAATGACTCGCCTTGAATTGCAGCAGCTATTGAACTTGAAGGGAAGGGGTAATTTTGTAAGTCGCTATTTGAAACCAGCCTTAGAGGGTGGATTCATTGAAATGGTTATCCGCGAGAAACCCAACAGTCGCCTCCAGAAATACTACATCACCGATAAAGGACGTACAGTGCTTGCGTGATGGTCCAGGTGGTCTGGTTTTTTTCTGCGGATGGTGGTAGGATTGGCTGACGCTTAATCTAAGGAGGCGTTGCAACACTATGCAAAATCACATATCTATCGATTGCCCCCCGGAACTGCTTATTGGCCTCCACACCGATGCGTGGAGTTTCGGGAAGTGGATGAAAACTCATAGGGCAGTAGGGCAGTGGGACGCCCATAAGTATATAAGTTTCTCAAAGAGGCAGTGGTTCCAGGATTGAACAGATAAGAACAAAACCGGATTTGGGCATGAATTCGCACAGGGGCGAAAAGAGTCGGATAATGACCGTGCTGGGGTCGTGAACAGCGGACGGGGCCAGCACCTGACGAGGGAAAGTTTCGACACCGAAACGTAAGTGTCAGCGACAGCAAGATCATTGCCAAAATTTCAAGGAGAACTGAACATGCCAGCTCTTCGTGCATACCGCTCTAAAGAAGGCCACTATGCTCTGGCCGGGATAAAGGGCAGGATTGTCACCTATAGACTGAGCCCGGAAGGGGCAAAACAGCTCCATGACAACGGCATCCTGGATGATGGTAAATTTACCTGGTCGCTTCTGCTGGAGTTGATTCGCCAGGGTGACGCCTTTACCAGCAGCAGCGGGGGAGGCGATGAGGATCTGTCGGGTTGGACTCAAACCGGTTTCAACTTCGATATCCCTCAACATGAACCCGAAAAAGCAGATTCGGTGCCTCTCTGCGGTTGCGGTTCAAACGTGGGGTTGCATATCGTCGATATCGCAGAGATGAACGCCTCGATTACCTGTGAAGCCTGTCGGGCAATGCGACGTAACGACATCAATGTCAGTGTTCCCCTCTACCTCGTCACCACGCCAATGGCGCTGGAACGGCTGCTGGAACGAAGCTGTCTGATTCCTGATGGTTCGGTATCGGACTACATGGAACTGCTCAGTTCTAACCTTGAAGCTAAATATCGTGCCCGAGTGCGACCGAAAAGTAAAAACGTTCAGAGTACTCTTTTCCCAGAGCCACAGGATAGGCAGCAGAGTCTCTTGTAAGCTTATTACCCTTTTTCTAATCGAGTAGCCTGTCATCAGAAAAGTTGGTCGCTCAGCCCGTCGTTGTCGGCTGATCTTGTTTTCAACTGGCGCAGACAACGGATATGGCGTCGCCAGAACCGTCGAGAATGTACCCCATGACCATCCCCGAGGAGGAGCTGTTTGGTGCATTGATGGAGTTGAAGGAAGCCTCTCAGCCCATGGTCGAGGCCCAGCATGGTAACGATCAGGATATCTGGGCGATCAGCGACCGGTACGACGACGCCGTCCAGCGAGCCCGAATGGTCTTGGCTCGGGTGTCGCGGGTGGGGTAGATGAGGGGCGGGAGAGCAAGTAAAGTGGTGCCAAAGGGCTGAATGGGGCCGAATCGAGGTGAGAGATGTTTTAAGTACTGTACGACGACGAGACTCTGGCATGGTGCCTGTCGCCGAGCATAAGATTTTTTTGGCGCCCGCGCAGAGTACAGTGAGGTTCTGATGCCCAAAGAGATATTCCCATCTTCCTATGTATGCGACTGCG
Source organism: uncultured Desulfuromonadales bacterium (assembly GCA_903929485.1). Lineage (GTDB taxonomy): Bacteria > Desulfobacterota > Desulfuromonadia > Geobacterales > CAIOGM01 > CAIOGM01. The sequence goes on along the minus strand of CAIYUY010000126.1, from coordinate 6,304 downwards.
GCTATGTGAGTCATCATTTCGAGAACACAATCAAGGAGATGAAAAGACTCAGCCTCAAAAGAATGCAACGTCTCGGATCAGATGACGGCGCCCATGTCATTATCTTTGATGGAGGTGAGATGACTGCCATGTCGTGCCCACAACTCGGAACTTTGAGAGGTAATCATGATTGAACTTCTACGCCAACGGCGGAGCATCCGGAAATTCACGTCTGAACAGATAGCCCCGGAGAACGTTGAATCCTCATTGAAGCGGCGCTGAGGGCGCCATCGTCACGGGGGATCAATCCGTGGGAGTTCATTCTAGTGGATGATCCGGCAATAATCGATCAGCTTGCTGCCGCCAAAACGCATGGCTCTGGATTCCTGAAAGGTGCGCCGCTTGCCATCGTGGTCTGCGGCGACAGCCGTAAGAGTGATGTGTGGGTTGAAGACTGTTCCATTGCCGCGATCATCATCCAGATGACTGCGCTTTCCTTGGGGCTGGGGAGTTGCTGGGCGCAGATACGCAACCGTCAGCATGACGATCAGCAGAGTGCCGAGGCCTATCTGCAGAAACTACTGGGGCTGCCGGAAGAGCTCAAGGTTGAATGCATTCTGGGGATCGGTCATCCCGCTGAAGAGAAGAGCCCTGTTCCGGCGGAAAAACTGCAACGGAGCAAGATCAAGCATAACCGCTGGTATTCAAAAACGGAGGAGAGCCTGTGAACATCGTACATTTTCTCTCGGCCTTGGAATTTGCCGCCGAGAAGCATAAAAATCAGAAACGCAAAGATGCCGAAGCATCCCCCTATATCAACCATCCCATTGCGGTGGCCAAAATCCTGGCGGGTGAAGGGGGAGTGACCGACGAATCATTACTGATCGCAGCCATTCTTCACGACACGGTGGAGGATACCGCCACCACTTCCGAAGAGCTGTTGGCGAGATTCGGCGCCGACGTGGCTGCTCTTGTGGGAGAGGTGACTGACGATAAGAGTCTGCCGAAAGAGAGACGGAAGGAATTGCAGATCATTAACGCGCCTCACAAATCAGCCAGAGCAAAACAGCTCAAAATCGCCGACAAGATTTCCAATATCAGAGACATTGTGAGTAGTCCCCCCGCAGAGTGGTCCATGGCGCGCAAGCGTGGCTACCTCCACTGGACCAATCAGGTGGTGGAGGGGTGTCGGGGGATGAACGAACTGCTGGACAGGCTCTTCGACGTGACGCTCACCGAGGCAGGTGTCAGTTTGGCTTCCGGCGGCGTAGAGAAAGGCCAATAACTCTTCACGCGGGCTCATGTTTTTGCCACTGTCGTGAAAGAGAAAGTCATAACGGTGGATACCGTTTCAGCCAAGCGGCGGTTCCCTGAAAGGTGTCAAACAGATCCTCCCCCATCTGCCGGACGACATCGTGCAACTCCAGCCGATTGAGCCACTCTACCGGTATTGCCCCTTCCCCCAGCAACGCCCCCATGATGTTGCCGGTGATGGAGCCGGTGGAGTCGGAATCACCGGAATGGTTGACCGCCAGTCGCACCCCCCGGGCAAGATCATCTCCCGCCACGAGGGCACAGTAGAGGCCGATAGCCAGCGCCTCCTCGCCGACCCAGCCGCCACCCAAGGTCTCAATGACTTCAGGTGAGGGGGTTACCCGCGGATCATGCCAGAGGTTGACGGCCTTTTTTATGGCGTCGGTCGTTTCCTGAGAACCGCAGCGATGGGCGAGGAAGTCGAGGCTGTAGTCGACTCCCTCTGCAATAGTGCCGCCGGTGACGATGGTGGCGATGACCGCAGCCAAAACTCCGGCGGGATAATAACCCGAAGGGTGACCGTGGGTGAGGGCCGCCGTGGCGCAGCCGATTTCGAAGGCCAACCGGATGGCGCCGGTGGTGTCGCCACTCTGGATTCTGGCGGCCAGCAGTCCCGCCGGTGCTGCCCGCATGATACCGCCGCATCCCTTGCTGTCGTTATCTGCGATCCCTTCCTTGGACAGGACACCCTCGCGCAGGGCCGAGATGCACGTGTTGCCTGGCACCCGCCGTCGGTGCAGCCCTTCAACCCCCAGCAGCCAGCCGGTTGCACCACCGTCGAGGAGGAGTTCGCCCGGGCTCTCCCCCTGGGTCTCCAGCCAACAAAGATAAGAGCGCCGGGTCGCTGCGGCAAAGTTCGGCATGTCGCCGTGTTGCTGGGCGCCGGCCCAGGCTCGCAGCAACCCCTCGCCGGTGAAAAGGGTCATCTGGGTGTCGTCGGTGATCTCAAAGAGTTCGCCTGCTCCGGGCACCAGATCCCGGATCCCTTTCGGTCCGTAGTTCCGGATGATCTCGCTCATCCGGGCAAACTCCACCGGCCACCCCAGGGCGTCGCCGACAGCGCCACCCAGCAGGCAGCCGGTATACAGCTCTCTTTGTTTCTGGACTGTCATTGATGCCTCACATGATAGTGGCAGTAACCTGCCGGGGCGGGACCTCAGTTTTCAGACCAAGATCGGCAGCGAGGAGGGGATCCATTGGCCAGCGTTACTTTTTGATTGCAAATTCCGGGCGGTTTTGTTCGGGATGCTGTCCTGCATAGATAGGGGAGTGGTATCCACTTTCATGCCACCTTGCTGATTCCGTTGATCCTGTTCTTCAGCACCACGCTGGGGTGGTACGACAGGATGCTCCGGGCGGTGATGGTCATCTCTTCACCTGTCTGCGGATTGCGTCCCTTGCGATCCTGCTTCCGCTTCACCTCAAAGTTGCCGAACCCGGCAATCTTCAGCTTCCCCTCTTCCACGATAACCTGCTTCATCAGTTCGAACACCTGATCCGTAAGTTCCGCTGACTCATTTCTGGTCATGGACAGCTTGTCGGCAATCCTGGCGGCGATATCCGCTTTCGTCATGAAATCTCTCCCGGTGGCTGAAATGGCGGACAAAATACCATTATCACCGTGATATGAAAAGCATTATATGGACGCCATCGACCAATGTTCGTATCTTCAGGGAGAGTCTCATGTAGAGTTCTGTTGATTTCATAGTCGCATTGGTGAGATTGGAGGAGCCATGAAAGACTACCTCCATTACTTACCGCCCCCTTGGCGATGAATCTGTGTCAAGCCCAGGGTTGCGGTCATCTTCCCCTATTTGTTGCCGGAAGCCACGACAACTCCCCTCCTGTAGTAACAACGCGGTTGTTAAAAAACCGATGATTATCCCACCCTGTTTCCGGTCTAATTTCCCCTGTGGTTCCTGCCGTGACAGCATTTCCAGTAGATCATGATCCAGTGAAGTAGCACCCCGTGACATGACCCGCCACACTGCCTGTTCCACCATCAATCGGATTTCTCCTCCGGTCAGCCAATGCTGAGGCGGTCCGAATTCTTGTCGGATGAGAGTCGAACTTTCGGCAAGTGCTGTATGCTCGTCATCCACCAACAGCTTTACCATGAGTTCGATCCCGGTGACATGGGTGTCTCCGTTCAGCGTCAGTTTGAAGAGATGGGCCAGGAGGAGGAGCTGGTCACTCTGCAGTTTGACTAATCCCCTGGGTATGGTCGGGGAGTCGGTAATGATGGCGTCCTGAAATACGAACTCTGTAGGGCAGCGGCGGACGTCCACCTTTCCCTGGATATGGACAGGAATTTTCCCCTCGATCTTTCCTTCGTTGCGCCATTCCAGATACCGGGTCTGTAACCGTTCGTGCTTTACTGCCAGAGTATAGAGCCATTCCGCTGAGTTCATGACCAACCTCCTCATCATCATTTTTCAGATCATGATACTCAGGGATGCGTCTCTTTGTGTCCGATTCCTTTTATGATGCAGTTCGTAATAATCCGGTCTAAAATGTCGCATAGGTTGGATAGAATACGGGACAGTACTGAGCAGGAGGTGTGAACCATGCCGTCACCAGTGGGCAAAACAGAGGCCGGATCAGCTATTCACCGTCGGATCATGATTCTCAAGATCCTTCCCCATGATTCACGGGGGACAGGGATTACCGTCAAACAAATTCAGGAGGTGCTGGCCGATCGCTATGACCTTCATGCCGACGAGCGGACCATTCAGCGCGACCTGCAGAGCCTGCTGCCACCTGCTTACCCCATTGTCTGCGATCACAGCAAGCCCCAGGGATGGAAATGGGAGAAGGGTGCTCACAATCTGGATATCTATTCCATGGACCCGCAGACTGCCCTGACCTTCAGGGTCGTGGACAAGTTCATGCGTCCGCTCCTTCCCCACGCGGCCCTTGCCGCTCTTGATCCGTATCTGGCAACGGCCAGGGCCGTTCCGGGACACGACCCTGACGGAAGCCTGACGGCCTGGACCGACAAGATACAGGTATTTCACCGGAGTAATTTTCTCATCCCCCCGAAAGTCGACGAGCAGATCGTCGCAATTCTTTATCAGGCTTTGTACGAGGGGAAGCGGCTTCGCGCACGGTATCTGGCCAAGGGGCGGACCGAACCGCGGGAGTATGAAGTCAGTCCCCAGGGGATGATCATTACGGATAATATCCCGTATCTCATTGCGACCCTCAATGAACATACCGACCTGACTCAGTTGCTCTTTCCCCGTTTCATCTCGGTGGAACTGCTGGACAAGACGGTGACCCCGCTACCGGACTTTTCCCTGGAGCAGTATCTGCAGGAGCAGTCCTTCAGTTACCCTGTTTCCCCCGAACCGATCCGACTCAAGATAAGGCTACCGGAGGGGCGGGGGTGGCACCTGAAGGAAACACGGTTGTCCCTGGATCAGATTTATGACGATCTGGGGAATGGCATGGTGGAGGTGACAGCTCATGTCGCCGACACCCTTCAGCTCCGCTTCTGGTTGAACGGGTTCGGCGCTGATCTGGAGGTGATGGAGCCGGCGGAAATGAGAGAGGATTTCGCCGCAGCAGCTCGCAAGCTGGCCCGGAATTACCGTAAAAAGCTGTGAACTGAAAGGCAGGGTCACATTCAATGGAACGCGGATCAAATCTGATCGAACGGATCCACGCGGATCACCCTGGAAAAGCGAGTGATTAGTTGCCGGTAAAATTCATGGTCGTAGCCTCTCCAATATCCTGAAACTTGTTTCTTTCTAGCCCTTGTGATACTGTTTCTTCCATCAGGAGGTGTGTCGTCATGCCAACAACAGCCAAGATGCTCGATATTTCATTGCTCCCCCCAGCTGCACGGCGCGAGGTGCAGGATTTTTATCAGTTCATTCTTTCCCGCAGCCAGATGAAACGGCGAATCTCCTTAAAACAGTCGACGAGTTACCGTTTTTCTGATCTCTGCGGCAAACTGTCCTGGCAGGGGGACGCCGTCGCCGCCCAGCGGAGCATCCGGGATGAGTGGTAAATTGAGAGCTGTCCTCGATACCAATGCCGTGGTTTCTCTGCTGGCCGGGAACAGGGAACTTGCTTTAAGACTTGAGCAAGCTGAATTTATCGGCATATCCATTGTTACCTATCTCGAATTTCTTGCATTTGATGGTCTGACCGATGCCGACCGTGACTGTTTTGTTGCATTCTGTAAACGAATTCATGTCGTGCCGTTATCCATAGACGATTCTGTTTTGCTGCGTCAGACACTCGACTTGCGCAGCCGCCACCGTCTGAAACTTCCCGATGCCATTATAGGTGCCACTGCACTTGCCAGTAAGGCCCTGCTGATTACCAACGACGCTCACTTTTCCGGTATACAATCACTTACTGTTCAGGGCTGCTGATTCCTATACCTTTCCTCCGGCATAAAGGTATGGCGTTGCGCCGGTATCTCAGAAATCTCCTTTACCTTTCGATAAGCCTGACGTAACTGTCGGGCTTTTTTTTATGTCCAGATTCTATCCGACACTAACAGACGTACTGCCATTGTATGCTGACAGCATCACTGATTCAGGAGGCAGGCCATGACTACCACCCGCACCGTCAACACTTTTCTCAGCAAGTCTCGCTTCATGTTGGGGCTGCAATGCCCCAAGGCGCTTTGGCTCAACAACTATCGGCCGGAACTGAAGGACGAGGTTTCCGCATCACAGGATGCTCTCTTTCAGAGCGGAACCGACGTGGGGGTGTTGGCCCGGGATCTCTTTCCCGGTGGGGTGGAGGTTCCCTATGACGGCTTGACCACGACTGAGCAGTTGGCCCGGACCCGACAGCTCCTTGATGACGGGGTGACGACCCTCTACGAGGCGGCCTTCAGCCATGATGGGGTTTTTGTTAAGGTTGATCTGTTGCACAAGGGGAGGGGAGGGTGGGAGTTGCATGAGGTGAAGGGCTCCACCGGGATGAAGAGCGTGTATCTGGATGACATCGCGGTGCAGTACCACGTGGTGACCGGCGCCGGGGTGCCGCT
>CAIYUY010000125.1 GCA_903929485.1 uncultured Desulfuromonadales bacterium | reverse complement strand
GGCGGGGTGGAGATTCCCTATGACGGTCTGACGACGACGGAGCAGTTGGCCCGGACCCGACAGCTCCTTGACGACGGAGTGACGACTCTCTACGAGGCCGCCTTCAGCCATGATGGTGTCTTCGTCAAGGTGGATCTGTTGCACAAGGGGAGGGGAGGGTGGGAGTTGCATGAGGTGAAGGGCTCCACCGGGATGAAGGATGTGTACCTGGATGACTTTCTTTCGGTACACCGAACTTCCTCTGGATCGCCTGGGGTGGCGGCAGCGGCAGCAGGTGGAAGCCCACCTCAATCAATCGCAAACAGTGGACAATGCCGCAGTGGGGAAGTTTTTGAAGACACTCACCTATCCGCTCTCCTTTCTGGATTTCGAGACCACTTTCATGACGCCGGTACCGCTCTTTAACGGTACACGTCCCTATCAGCAGGTGCCGTTCCAGTACTCGCTGCATATCATTGGTAGACCTGATGATACCCTTCCGGAATCGTGCCGTGTACGACTGGCAGATGCACGGTTCCGCCTCATCTTCCGGAATACTGCCACTTGGATACCCTGGCGATGGTGCGGATTTTGGAGTGGTTAAGGGAGCGGGCGGGGTAATTTTCTGCGGGGCAGTCAGATCTCATCGTACAGCTCGTCCCGAGAAACTTCCAGGTACTCCTTGACTTTGATGGGGGCATCAAAGGCCGGGGGGAGAGTGCGTGTGACTGCTTTTCGCTGTGAGCGTATACGGCGAGAAAGAAGGAATTCGTAAAAATCCCTCATCTCCCGGCGAGCTGAGGCGGGGAGAGGAGAGAGGTCAATCATGTTGGTTGAAGTCGGCATAAGAATGACTCCCACAAGGAATATTTTTCACAAGAATAGGGTACGCACCGGGTTCTTGGTGTACATCCTACAACCGAATGAGTAAACAGAGAGGAATCGCCAGCCAACGGATTATGATCCAATCAGGATGATACCGGTTGCGAGCGGTCATAGAGTGTTTCCGGCGCAATATCAAGGTTACCGGGCCAGCAGATCGTGTCATACGCAACATACGCCTGATTGAAAAGCCCCTTTTCCTTCAGTCGCGTGAACACGCCTTTTTCCAGGTACGGGCGAGCATCGAACAGTTTCGTCTCTCCGGTGCAGAAGGTGATCAGCAGGTGATAATCATCTTGAGGGATAACTTTGGTGACGGATTCCATGACAAGCTCCTATTTTAAAGGATCAATGGGAAATGGCGACTGGCCGTTGACTGCAAGTTCCCAGTCCGCCTGGAGCGATTCCCTATGTATTTCAATCCATGCCTGAACTAGGCGTAATTTCACCTTTGGGATATCGCCTGCAAGAACCTCTGCATCAATGATAGATATCGAAGCATCCTGTCCCTGGTACTTTGCATGGATATGTGGAGTTTTGTGCCGTTCATCATCGTAAAAATAGAGATAAATCACGATTCCGTAAAACATTGAAATAGTCGGCATGGTGTTACCTCCTTTTGAGAGAAAGCGTAGTGCGTACACGGGTTAAAATGGTGCGCACCATAAACCCGTGCGCAATCCACAACTCATCTGGGATGAATAAACAGAGCCGTCCCGGTATTACCGGTTTCGCTTTGCGGGAACGGTATTCATTTCGGCTCCTTTCCTGGTGCTGTTCTTGTCATCCTAGCGGATAACGTATGGCATGAGCAAGATATATATGGGATTTCATCCTTTGGTGTGTGTGGGTCATGTGAGAGGATGGTGCGGATTTTGGAGTGGTTAAGGGAGCGGGTGGGGTGATTTGATGCGGGGCGAGGAATTGGTGAGATGCGGGTGGTAAATAGTTTTGAACCATTTTATGGATTATGTTGTTCATTAAAGGCGTTTCCGCTACGGTCTGAAAACCATTCATGAGTCTGGAGGTGCTGAGGCGTGGCAAGTTTTCATTACGATTGGTCGTACACTTCGATCCCTCACTCCGAAATGGTTTGTAAAATTAGAAATAAACAAATCTGTCCCGGTTTCCCGTCAATTCTTCCGGCTGCCTGTTGTTAGCGATTTGCCACCGAGCTACCGATTTTGCCAAGTCAATATCCATGGCTTCATCGTTCCCGTAACGAGTATTGAACAGATATCCACGAACCTGTCTGAATATCTCTTTGCCGGAAAACTCGCGCACCCAGAGGCCATTTGTCAGAAAATATATCAGTTCGCCATGCGTTTCCTTTAATTTTAACTCCAGAAAGTTCCGGTCCTGGATATCGCGGGAGTGATCTGGGAATGCTGAGTACCATCCGGGAGCCGTGATATATTCAAAAGCCTCTTCGAGTGTCGTTACGCGACCTTGACGAGGATGGTGCGGATAGGCACTAATTAACAGTTCTCGAACATGGGATAAAATGCGTCGACAGGCCATCCACCAGACCATGGATTGCGCCACTGTTTCTGCTCGTCGACAAAGTTCTTCACCTGAGCGCTGCTGCCGGCTTTGATTCTCGGTGCATCCAGCCAGCGCATCCCAGTCGAGCAGGAAATTTTCTATTTCCAGCGCTTGTGGACGAAATACCTCAATTTCGGAATTCAGGTTGAGCCATTTATCCCTGTTAGTCGAACGGAAATCGCGATCAGTAAAGCCGAAAACATTGGCATGGCCAAGCCCACGCAAGTCATGAACAACGCCCGCGACGGTTTCGTTGCCGCCGGCAACCAGGATCTGAATCAACGGATTATCAGCTTGCCAGATATCCTGCAGATATGCGCGGGTCAACCGATCTTCAACCCAGACAATGACCGGCCATTGTGACAACAGGGGGGCGAGGTGAGAACTGAGCGTCATGGCCGGTCACCGTCACGATGGCTATTGCCCATCATAAGCCGTGGGTCACCTTCCGGTAACATGGTAAAGCGTTCATAACTGTACACCGAATCGAGGATTTCCGGCGAATGCGTGGCGCAGATGAGTTGCGCTTGCGGGAGGACAGTGCGCAAGGCCAACATAATAGTCCTGTGCCAGGCCGGATGCAGATGTAGTTCCGGTTCATCGATAAAGACAATTCCCTCGGAAACATCTCGGGTAGCGAACCAGCCCAGCATCGTGAAAATTTCAATTTCTCCTGTACTGAGTTGATCAACAGTGGTTGACCGTCCGGTTCGCCGGTCATGTCGGAACACATCAAAACCTGCGTCAAGCGCTCTGTTGACAAATTCTTCATCCCGTGCGGGATAAAACATTTTCCAGGCGCTGTTGATCCTTGCGAAGACTTCCTCCTCCCGATTCACGCCGGATAGGGTCTCATTCTCCAACGGTACAAAAGACTTCCGAGCGGTAAGGTCCACCAGACACTGCTTGATCAACCACAAACGATTTTCTTCCGTAGCTTTGGGTGGTCTGCCTTTTCTGCCTAATGAAACAGAAACTGTGCCGACAAGTTTCGGTTCCCGCCAAGAGGAAAAGTATTCCACCGGCGCATGCTCAATTCTGGCGCGGCTTGTTTTGGCGGTTCCGTTGGGATGATCATTGCTATTTACGCAGAGGTCCAAAGATTCCCCGGCAATATCCACCTGCAGTTTGATGGAAAAGCCATTGCTGCCGGATCGGATATTATTCCTTGAGTCTTCCCGCCCGCCAAGAATATCTTTGCGACCCAAAGCCAGAAGAGACGCCTCCAAGACCGAAGTCTTGCCCAAGCCATTTGAACCAGCCAGCACCACCGTGTCAAGAGGCTTTCCCGCAGGGTGCCGGAAGTCCAGCGACAGGGACTCGATGCCACGAAAATTGGTTATATTAATATTTGTAATTTTCATACCAAACCTCGATCTTGAAGAACAAACCTGTCTTCCCACATTGATCAGACTCATTCCGCCGCCAACTCACTCAACGAAAAAGCCGCTCTACCGATCAAATCGGCACCACCCGTAACCACTCGCAACGGCTCAGAGTTAGTCATCTCAAGAGCGGCTTTCCTCCACTTTTATTCTGGGCTACAACAGGAGTACGCCGGCATAATATTTTTTTATCCAAGGGATCAGAAAAGACATCTTTCTTAACGACTACCGTCGATCCGACTTTACAGAATAACGCCTCTCTTGACTACTCCTTAAGACACTAACCGACTGTCTTTATGGTGTTTTTCGAGCAAGTGAACAACTGAGCTACGCTGGGGTTACGTCCCGCTGGGGTTACGTTTTTGGGCGGGATTTGATCGGGGCGTGCGTGTAAATTCCTTTATAATTATCCAATGTATTGAATGCTTCGCAGGTGAATCTCTGCAGGTTCACCAAGACGCCATCGCACCAATGTAAAAAACTTCGGCCACGGTGAATCTACATCATTCGGGAACAAGCGACGGGCTAAATTGGTTACCGCTTCTTGGGGTGACGCGCCCGGGGTCTGCTGCCGCGTTTTCGTAATCAGCTTTTCAAGCCGAGCTTTGGCTATGCAACGACTGCGGTTCAACCGCACACACCCGAGATTGAGGTGTTCAATCGTTTTGCTGACAAGAGTCGCTGTATCAGGGTAACGATTATTTGGCAGAATTTGCTCCGCACAGTTTTTTAAATGTGGTTCTGGAGTACCATCTGGAGCGAACTGGAATAAGTTTGGAAATGCAAGAACTTCGTCTGGAGCAAGAAGCCAACCCTCTGGTTTTTCATGTAATTTACCAGTTTTTATCTGATGATCCTTGTAGGCATCACAGCTAAGATTAGCGGGCAATGGTTCAAGATAACGATCAGGATCAGCAGGTGTGCGATTAGACCCTCCATGACATAAAACCCATAAATTCGGCCAATGAAGCGCCCAATTTAGAGGGCCATCATTGTCTTCCTTAGGGTGAAAGTGCTCAACACGTTGTAGGTGCTTCTTTGCCTCTATCGATTCGTCATCGGTACCATCAGCGATGTTGATCTCGCAGAAGGCACAAAGGCATCGCTGGCCTTTGACTAGTGTGGTCTTGATATCTTTGTAAGCCTGCTGTCCACCATGAAACGGATCATCACGCATCTCCTCCCAGGTACCGTCAGACTGTGCTTCCCTGTATTTCGTTAGCGATACCGGTTCAGGACGCTTTCGGCATATTTTCATTCGCCTTGCTCCCACTTCATGTTTTCAATCTGCAAGTCGGCATCAAGCAGTCTGGGTTCCTGCCCCTTGCTCCAATCATCCAGCTTTCGCCGTAGCTCTAGTGCACGAGGGCTTTCCCACTGGCGTTCATCCACAAGCCTCAAATATTCGTCAAGATTACGCGCCTTTTCCGTATCCGGTCGAGAGCGGACATGGAAAACATCCTCTAAAATTCTTTGCGCCTCTGCACCGTCGGTGCCTGGAGGGGCGGCATATATTCGCCCATCTTTGATGATTCGAATGCATTCCATGGGCACAGTAGATATCACCTGCGGACTATGACTGGTAACGATAAACTGAGTGCCAGGAAAGGCTCGCATCAAGTCTTGGAGTACGCGTTGCTGCCAGGAAGGGTGCAGATGCAGGTCGATTTCATCAACCAGCATGACAGCAGGAGCCCACGATGGACCCCGAGGGGGCAAATTATCAAAGTGCTCTGGATTCCAGTCTCTTAAATAGTCGTCAGCAAAAGACCAGTCAAAGTCGGCCCCCAAACCATAGAGGTGAGCATTTCCGAGTGCGAGGCGACGGGCAAAATCCATCCCAAGAGCCATCATACTTTGATACCCTTGACTGAGCTGAGTAACTTGGAGCACCCCTGGAGCTTCGGGTCCTTCAACAACAAATTTATGTCTATAGTTGAAATGAGGGTTTTTGTACGTTCCCCCGAGGATCGAACTGACGGTGGACTTAACCACTTCAAGAGAAATTGATTCTTTATAATCTTTTTTTGAACAATTTTTATTGGCACGAAGCTCCGCTGCTTCTTCAGCATCAAACCACTTCAGCATTTCCTTGAAGTTACTCAAAGAGTCCAACGCCCCAAAGAGTGCAGAAGTAGGCTGCGAGTAGTCTACCTTTGTCTCCCAAAGTCGTTCAGGTACTTCGAGCCACCCGCGACGCGCTCCAAAATAAGCAAATACGGGGAGGAGATCGGGTGTCTCACTTTTGAGACTTTCAAGGATTTTGGAGGTGTACCCAACTAACTCGCTTTGCCCTATTTTCGATTCCGGCTGCTTATGCTTGGTGGACGCCCTCCAATGGTCCCATTTCATGCCTTTCAAGGTTTCTATCACGATTTGAGCATAATCGCTCGCCCCCCATCGGTCCTCACCGCCACGTCCTGCCCAAGGCACCAGACGAAAATCTTTGTCCGTAATTCCAGGCCCCGTTAAGCGCTGACCTGCTGAGGACAAATGACGTAAAACAGGCGAGAGCCCGATTGCGATTCCATCTAGAATCGACGTTTTCCCGCCACCGTTCTCTGCAACGAGCACAGTTAGCCGAGGATGTAGGTCAATTTCTAGTTCTTGAAAGCATCTAAAATTTCGAAGAGTAATTTTTTTTATATGCATTATGTTACCCCACTGAGGACTAAAACATTTCCAACTTTACCAATAGATGCCGATTATACCATGGTTTTTGACTCCGAAGAAGCAAGCAACGACCTTGTCCGACTGCATAACTATGCTTCATTCTGCGCCTCGCCTTCATCAGACTCATTCCGCCATCAACCCACCCTACATAAAAAACCGCTCAACCAATCAAATCGGCCCCACCCGTAACCACTCACAACGGCTCGGAGTTATCCAAGGGGTACAGAAAAAACATTTTTCCAGACGACCATCACCGATCCGACTTTATAGATGAACGCCTCTCCTGACTACTCCTCAAGACACTAACTGGCTGTCTTGCTGTTGTTTTTTGAGTAAGTAAAGAAGTAAAGAACGTCCCGCTCGGCCCCGCTCGGCCCGCTCGGCCCGCTCGGCCCGCTCGGCCCCTGTGAATACGTACCCTGCACGTTACATGAGTGTCAGGGCCGGTTTCAGACCGACTGCCCGAAGCGCTTTGTCCATGGTAGCGGTACGGGTTCCGTGACCTGGTTTGGTAATGCGCCTTGCTTCTTTTTCGTCGATATGCAGCCGTCGCGCGAGTTCTGTCTTGGTTACCCCTTGTTCACGCATGGCGAGGTAAAGCGCGGACTTGATCGCTGTGTCCAGCGGAACGGCAACAAGATGCTCGCCGATAAGGGGTGAAGATGGTGCAGGTATTGATGTATTCCGATACATTCGAGAGTTAAGAGCAGCTTCAAGAGCGCCTTCCGCTTCTTCCAGGCATTCTAAAACGGAATCTCCCTGGGTAATGGCCTCCGGCAGGTCGCGGCAGGTAACGACAAACCCGCCATCCACGTCATCAGGAGTCAGGGTTATGGGATAGGTAAAGCGTTGTTTCATGACGGGTCTCCTACAGGATATCGCTTTCGCGGATGCCCAGTTGTTTTAACATTGCGTGATACGTCCCGGTTTTGAGTTCATCCTTGGGGTTGCGGACAATGGTAGATTGATCGCCGAAAAAAATGACACCATGAGAACCTTTGCCCATGTCGGGATGCCATTCAAAAGAAAGCCCCTGTTGTTTGGCCAGTTTTCTCAGTCGTTTGATGAACTCATTACCTTTCATGGTTGTGATGATCGGACAAAAATATCCGAATGTCAAGAGGTAAGGAGGAGGGCAGGAGGGACAAGGCGGCGTTTCAGGGCTCCTTCCTGTAGGTTTTATCCTGAAGGTATCCTGTATATCCTGTTAATAATGTTGGCTCTTGTGAATTCAGGTTTTGAATTCCTCCGTGTCTCAGTGTCTCCGTGGTGGACTGTTTTTCCGGCTTGTCGCGGAATTTTGGCAACAAAAAACCCACTCCGGCAAGGGCCAGAACGGGTTGTGAAATCAGCATATGGTTTTCAGGGCGCAGATGATGTTGCAGGCGCACCTGTAGTGGAGATTTACGTCGTTTTGCTCAAACGACGGTTCGAGAAGGTATGGCAACCTGGTTCGAAGGTAATCCTAAGAGGAGCAACAGTGGCCTGATCTGAGCGGATAATTCATCCCTGCCGGGGTGATTCTTCCTCGGGCTATCCGAAGAAGTTTGTCCGGAAGCAAGAAAGCTCGCGGAGTCTCTTTCGGGGAAAGAGTCTGAAATATGTCCTATTCTATGCCGTGAGCGAGGCGATTGTCAATCGTCAATTTAGGCGTAAATATTCAGAAGCATTGTGAAATATATTGAAACACGAAGGCCGCATTGTAATGGGGCCTACAATTACGTGGTTCGTTCGATCGGAGTTTTTCGACTACGCTGGACAGGCATGTTGACGGCGCCGAGGATGTTATGAATTCGTAGGGGCGCGGCATGCCGCGCCCGAGTCCAGCATCCAATAGTGGTGAACGTTTTGTCCGCCAGTGGGCGAGTGGCTTTAAAAGCCAGATTGATTGCGGGCGGTCATGGGAGAGATGACCGGTGGTGACTGGAGCAAGAAGATACTTGCCTGAACCGTTGGTTCTATTAGTTTTCGAGAGTTGATCTGAAAGGAGGGCAAAAAAAGTAACATCAATTTTGTGATGTTTTCGTGACGTCACGTGAAAGTGATTCGTCCAATGAGATGCTTAACTCGTTAGAATCGTTGCAAAATGATTAGACTGTAGTGAACATGCAGGGAAAACGTTTTCTATTGAATGACGATTACGGCTAACTGCCTGAAAAATAGTACTTGTAATGCCGGTTGAAACTTGTTACAGGTGTTCATGAAGCCATGCCTAAAAAATAGCTTGTCACCGAAAAGGCAAAACCTGGGCGACCGGGTGACGCAAAGCCACCATCTCCAAGGAGAAAGGGGGTTGTCGAAGTGACCGTTCTCATCTCAGTTCCAGATCCTTCCTGTCTCGCCTCCACGCATTTTAGCGTCTGCTTTCCCTCGCCGGTATTCACAACGTCCGGTTTTTCATCACATCACAACACCACTGAAAAAAGATGTCATTCCGGCAGGCTTCAAAACGGAAAGCGGGTTTTCAATTTGGCGATGTATCCATTTATCCCTGCGGGTAGCGAATTATCTTCGAATAGTCGTATCTAAATTTAGAATTATGGAGGTTGAGCATGAAAGGGTCGTTGCGAGTGGTTTTAATCTTGATGGTTGTTGTCTGTCTGGCGTTGATGGCGATGGGTGCTTCAGTGCCTCAGATAATCAATTATCAGGGAAGCTTGATGGACAAGAGTGTGCCACCGAAACCGGTCACTGGAACCGTGAACATGACATTCAATGTTTACAGCTCTGCGACCGGAAGTAATCCAATCTGGTCGGAAGCTTGGAGTTCTACGGCGACTCCGGCGAACCCGGTGATCGTGAATACCGGTGGCTTTAATGTGATGTTGGGATCGCTTTCACCGTTTCCGGACACGTTTTTCGCCCAGCATCAAAAGACTTTTCTGGGGATAAAGATTGGCACCGATTCGGAGATGCTCCCTCGGCAACAGTTCGCCAGTGTGGGATATTCGTTTGCCGCCGGCAACGGGATTCCCAGGGGTGGGATTATTATGTGGAGCGGGGATGTGACTCAACTCCCGTTTGGGTGGGCATTGTGTAACGGTGGTAATGGGACACCGAATTTACAAGATCGATTTATTGTCGGGGCAGGGCCTGGTTATGTGGCTGGAGCCGGAGCTAAAAATCCCACGGAATATATATTAAACCTCAATCATAGTCACACGATCAACGATCATACTCACGCAGGATGGACTGATGCTCAAGGATCACACCAGCATTCGGGGACTACTGGTAATAATAGTTCATCTTCCAATAGATCAAAAACCAATGACTTGATGGCTGTAGCTGAGAATACACACACGCATAATTTTACAACAGATTGGCAGGGTTCACATACTCATAATGTTGCGACGGGAGGCGCGAGTAACCGTGGCACTGATACACAATTGAATTCAGCTCAGGATATTCGTCCCCCCTACTACGCCCTTGCCTTTATCATGAAACTTTAGCCGATTCAAGAGGGCATAGCATGAAGAGTATTGTCTTCATAATTTCAGCAAGTTTAATGATGTCAGTATTCACCGTCTCGGCATATGCCGATGTCTCGCCTGTCAACCAGTATGATGCCAACGGCAACCTAATCAGCGGTGACGGTAAATATTACACATACAACGATGCAAATCAGTTGCGAATGGTGCAGGAAAACGATCAAAACGGGAAGGTTGTCTCCGAATACTTCTACGATTTTTCCGGCCAACGAGTTAAGAAAATTGAGAATGGTGTCACGACCTATTACATCGGCAAGCACTATGAAGCAAATGTCGTCGCTGGTAAGGCTGATAACTCCAGCTATTTCTTTGCTGATGGGGAACGGGTGGCGAAGAAGGATTCGACTGGTACGTACTTCTATCATCCCGATCACCTCGGCGGAGTTAACGCGGTAACGAATTCCTCCGGGACAGTTGTCGCCAAAACATCCTACTTGCCGTTTGGTGAAATTCGGCAAGGGGGACAGGAAAAGTATTCCTACACCGGCAAGGAAAAGGACAAGGCCACAGACCTTTACTACTTTGATGCCCGATACAATAATCCGGAATTGCGCCATTTCACCCAAGCTGATAGTGCCAGTCCTGATCTATCAGACCCACAGGATTTGAACCGGTATGCGTATGTAGGAAATAATCCGTTGAGTTATGTCGATCCGGATGGGCACAAGAAGAAAAAACATCATTCCAAAAAAGAAGAGAAAAAACTGGCCAAAGCAAGGGCTGCGGCTAATGCTGAAAAGAAAGCTACCCAAAAGGCAGAAGAAAAGCAGAGGGCTGCTGCAGATTATGCAAAACACAACCCAGTAGGCAGTAGCCAAACTGGAACGACCAGCAGCACAGTGGTTAATGATGTGGCAGTTGCAAATAATTATTCTTTGCCCGAACCTAAAATTAATAACCAAGTTATTGAAAATACTGATAATGCCTTAGATAAAAAGAAAGATGATCTAAGAAATTTATACTACGAGCTAAAAAATAATGGTACACTTAATGATAGTTTTCAATCTCAAGATAATATTTGTAGTGATATTGCTTATCCTTTTAATATTTCAGCAGAAGCTAGGAGCTGTTGTATAGAACATGACAACTGTTATTCCAGATATTTATGTAATGCTTCATCATGGATTACCATGGCAGAAGAATGTGGTAAATGTAATTCATCTGTATCTCAATGTATCATGAAAGTAGTTAACCGTGATATTGTTGGCGTTGGAATTATGATAAATGACCCGATTGCTGGTATGTTTTGGGATTTGAAGTAATTTTATTTAAATAAATTCTAAGGTTGTAGCATGGAAATTGATAAGGATTGCAATATTGACCAAATTAAAACAATGAGTTTTAGTGCATTATGCTTAATTGTTGCTGCTTTGGTCAAAGCCAGCTATTCATCAGCACTAAAATATGCCTATATTTTAGTGCTAATACTTATGAGTTCTATTTTCTTTGTGTCAAATTGTTGTGCCAATGAAAATAGAGTTCGGAATGCTTGTGATTCCCATTTATTTTCAGGAAGCTACAATTACGAGTATAAAATAGATCTGCCATCTGGAATGTACCGCAAGTCACCGTTATTTCTTGTCTCCTATAGTAGCTATCTCACCATCAACAAACCTTTTTGGGCATCTGCTGGATGGGATGTGCCGACAAGCTATGTTCAGTCAAAAATTGACGGCACATTTTCTCTGTTCCTCAATGGGGCCAAGCATGATTTGGTGGCTGCTGCAGGCCGTTACCATACTCTGATAGAAACCCACCTGAAGATAGAGAAAAAATCAGGAGTTCTGAATGAGAAAAGAGTATATTGGACGGTTATAGATGCGAATGGTACAGAGTACCGTTTCGGTTCAACCTTAGATTCCGAGAATATGAACAGTACAAGCAATGCGTCCGCAACGCCGCGTGTCTGGCGATGGAGTTTGGACAGGATAAAAGACACTAACGGCAACTGCATATTCTACAGCTATACTGAAGACCGTGGGGCGGTCTATCCATCCCGGATTGAATACAATAATGATCGTAAACGTATGGTCGAGTTCATCTTGGAGGATCGTACCGATCCATATTGGACAGTAGAACAGGGGTCAGAAATATATGTGGCGAAACGCCTCAGCAAGATCAATATTACCGTCAGCGGCAACCCCGTAAAGAGCTTTACGCTGGATTATGCACTTTCAACTACTCAGACTCCAAAATCTCTTCTCACATCTATTACGAAATACGGCGTGAACGGCTCGCCTTTATCGCCGACTAAATTTTCATACAAACCTCTCGATGCCAGTTTCTCCAATTATTCCAGTTTGCATTCTCAGAGTGTACCAGGTTTCAGGCAGGTCGACACCACCAACACTACCACTGCCGATACTTATGATATCAACGGCGATGGTTTGCCGGACCATGTGGACAGTTCCGTCACGCCGTGGAAGGTCAGTCTCGGTACCGGGAGCGGTTTCATGGCGCCAATGGACTGGGCTGGCGCTCCTGCAGGCCCGATTACCGAGACGGATTCCGCTCAGAATGTAAAGCGGGATCTGATCGACATCAACGGCGACGGACTGCCGGACGTGGTCATTGCCAAGGCCGACGGGACATGGGATGTCTATTTGAACAATGGCAACGGATTCGCTGCTCCCGTTTCATGGTCAGTGCCCGACTCTGTGGGGTTCATTCGCACCGTGAGTGAAGATCCTGCCAGACCGGGATCATATATTGTCACCCGCGACTTGTTGGACATGAACGGAGACGGCGTGGTCGATCTGGTCAGTAAGGGCGCCAATGGGTGGCAGGTTGCCGTCAATAAGTCGGGCCAGGCATGGTTACTGGAAAAAATCACCGAAGACCTGGGCGGAACCACCACTGTTACCTATGCCTCCTCCGCCACATATCCGAACAATCAACTTCCCTCCAACTACTGGGTTGTCTCTGCTATTGCCCGTGATAACGGCATGACCGGTCCGCACCATACCTCATCAACCACGGGCTTTTCCTACGAGAACGGGCTCTATAGTGGTGAGTTTCGCGGCTTTGGGCAGGTGACGGAGAGTAAAGGGGATGGCTCAAAGGTTATCCATACCTTCCATCAGGACGATGCGCTGAAGGGCAAAGAGGCGCAGACCAGGATCACGGATGCCGGCGGTAATCCGTATGCTGCGACTGTCAACTCCTGGAGCGCTGCCATTGCCGACGGTGTGTACAATGTCACTCTTGACCGTGTCGAGGAACTGACGTATGACGGCATGCCGACTAATCCGAAACAGGTAGTAACGGATTATCAATACGATCCATATGGCAATATTATCCTGGAGTCTCGCTATGGTGACACCTCGGTCAATGGTGACGAGTTGTATACGTTCAGAGAGTATGTCTACAATCCCGACTCGTGGATTGTGGATAAGATAAAGCATGCTTACAGCTCCGAAGCCATCGGCGGACCACGGTTACGGGAAAGCTGGTTCTCATATGATAATCATACCGATATGAACACACCTCCGGAAAAGGGGAACCTGACCAGGGAAGAACATTTCCTGAATACTGGTGCAAATCCGGTAACCAGCTATGAGTATGACACGTACGGCAACCGCACCAAGAGCACCGACCCCGAGGGACGGAGTACGTTGATCAAGTTCGATGACCTGTTTCATACCTTTCCTGTGGAAGTTACTAATGCCAAAGGTCAGACAACGGTGCGTGAGTTTAACTCGGCCAACGGCCAACCGACACAGGAAAAGGACGCCAACGGTTTTATCACCAGATACACGTATGATACCTTCAATCGTCCCGACCAGGTGATCAAGCCGGGGGATAGCGACACTTTTCCTACTACCCGGATCAGATATTCCCTGAGCGGCGCCCCGCCGTCATTTGTTACGGTCTCCCGCCGTGTACAAAGCGGCGCCAACGCCACCCTCGACAGCTTTCAGTTTGTTGATGGATTTGGAAAGCTGATTCAGACCAAGGCTCCCTACAAAAATAGTTCGAATCTTGTTGCCCAAGATGTGTATTACGATGCAATGGGAAGGGACTTCAAACATTCCAATCAGTACCTTGCAGACCCTTCAGCCGGTTACACTGTTCCTCTCATCGTCCCATCGACTATTACTGAGTACGATACGTTGGGAAGGCCGACCAAGACGACAAACCCGGATACCACTTTTTCCTCTGCTACCTATGACCATTGGGCGATAACAGCGACCGACGAAAACGGCCACGGCAAGGTTCGCCTGTACGATGCCAATAAGAATCTGTTGCAGGTTGTGGAGAAGAACCATGTCGGAGCGAACGGCGGCGCTATCACCAGCATTGACGAGTCATACACTACCAATTATTTCTATAACCCCCTGAGCGAACTGCTTCAGACTCAGAACAACTATGGAAATACCGTAACCTATTGGTACGATTCATTGGGGCGTAAGGTCATGGCCATGGACCCGGATCAAGGGCGCAAGGATTTTGTCTACGATCTGACAGGCAACCTTGTCCAGCAAACCGACGGTCGAGGCATTATAACTAAATTTACGTACGATCAGTTGAATCGCACCCTGCGAGTCCTCTACCCGAAGGATACCGGCATCCTCTATACCTACGACCTGAACACGATCGGCGTCCTGTCTCAGGTTACTGATTCTCTAGGCACTGTCGCCTACAAATACGACAACAGACTTCGCAGGGTTCAGGAAGATCGGACGATGGACAGCATGACGTGGACCACAAAATGGTTCTACGACGACTTGGACCGGATCACGAACCAACTCTATCCCGACGGCAACACTGTCAGCTTCTCATACAATTCGATGGGCAAACTTGGTGGCATCTCCTCAATCCTGAACAACATCGACTACAACGAACGTGGCCAAGAGATCAATAGGACTTATTTTAATGGTCTCAGTACCGGTTTTGATTACAGCGCGACGACACAGCGGTTGAAGAAGATAACAACTGCGGCCGTTCAAGATTTCAGTTATGATTACGATCTGGTAGGGAATGTGAAGAGTATCGCCAATGCCGGCGATGCCGCGAATAAGCGTACTGAAACGTTCCTCTATGACGATCTGGACAGACTTGTGAATGCCGAGGATCCTGGGACCAACGGCTATAAGAATACCTACACCTATAACGCCATCGGTAATATGCTCGCGGAAACGGACGTGAAAAACGGCGTCACATCCGTTGCTCAGTACACCTACGGTTTGGGTGGCGCCGGACCACATGCCGTCACGGGCAAATCCGATACCAAACCGGTTCTCGGCCTCTTTTCCCTGAATAACGGCAAGGCATACAGCACCACACAGTCCGTGACTCTTAACAATATCGCCATGGGCTACCCAACAGAATACATCGCCAGTGAGAAAGCTGATTTTTCCGATGCTTCCTGGAAGCCGTATTCAACGGCGCCGGTTTTCGTTTTGAGCGCAGGCTACGTGCGCAAGACTGTCTATTTCAAGGCACGTAACTCCAATGGCGAAACTGCTGTTAAGAACAGTGACATCGATTATCTTCTTGATAGCACCGGCAGCGGAACCCCTGACATTTACAACCCTGACAAGGATAAAGACGGCATTCCCGATGCGTGGGAACTTGCCCATGGCATAGATCAGAATGTACCGGGCCATGCTCTTCTTGATCCGGACCATGATGGGTTGAACAATCTTCAGGAGTATCTTCACAGCACCAACCCGAATAAGGCTGATTCAGATGATGACGGCTGGAGTGATACCGAGGAGATCACCAACGGCACCAATCCCAACAGCAACGGGATTGATAACGTCCATGACGGTATCAGCGAGAATTATTCAATGCGACTCGGAAGATTCAATCAGGGTTCCGGTGACAACAGCACGACCAAGAGAGCCAGCAGTTCATATACCGTGATGGATACTCTCGGTACGGCAATAAGCGTCAATGCTCTTACGGATACCGATGGCGATGGAATCCCGGATATTATCGATCCGGACAAGGACAATGACGGCATTCCCGACGCCTGGGAAAAGGCCAACGGTATCAATCAAACAGTACCGGGACATGCTCAACTCGACCCGGACCATGATGGTTTGACCAATCTTCAAGAATACCGGCACGGCACGAATCCGAACGCGGCAGATACGGATCACGATGGATTAAGCGATTATGCTGAAGTCTACGTCTATCATACTGATCCCAATGTGCTCACTACCAATCAACCGGCGGTAAGCGAAAGTTATTCCATGGCTACCTCCGGTTTCACCATGGGTGGGGGAAATCGAGTCGGTACGTCTGTGACCCTCATAGATATCGTCGGGACTCAGTTCAATAAACTGGTCCTGAAAAGCAATATGAATGTCACCGTAACTCCGCAACTACTGGACTATGGTGTCGTTGCGTCAAATGGTCTGTTTTCGATCGTAACCGTGGCGAACCTGGGTAGTACAACCATAACCATCGGCACCATTACCGTTGATGGTGAAAACAGTTTTGAGTTCACTGCTCCTGTTCAAAATGATACCTGTTCAAAAAAGTCCATACCTCCATCCGGTTCATGTACCATTGGCGTTTGGTTGATGCCGGTTTTTTCCGGGGCTAAAGCAGCTCTTCTGCATATTCCTACTAATGATGCCTTTACGCCGAGTCTTACCGTGAATCTATCCGGTATTGCGGCCAATGCAATAAACGATCAAACACCGCCAACTGGAGGATCGATAATCATTAACAACGGGGCCGCAATCACCAGTTCTCGCCAAGTGAATCTGACCCTTTCTGCTCAGGATGCTAGTATTGTTGCGGGGATGTGCATCAGTAATTCTAACGTCTGTTCTGACTGGGTAATGTTCAACCGTAATGTACAATGGAGTCTGCCGGAAGCCGACGGCGCTTACTCGGTATATGTCTGGTTCAGGGACGGTGTCGGAAACGCGAACGTGTCCCCTTACAAAGCCGTGATAACACTGGATACTGTACCACCAATAGTAAGTGCGTCAGTAAAAGGCGGATTGTACAACGCTGCTCAGCCAATAGCATTGACGAGCAACAAGGCGGGAACCATCTATTACTCTAGTGATGGTAAAAATCCACTTATTAGTTCCATGAGGTATGGTGGTCCTTTGACCTTTACGGCAAATACCGAGTTGAAATTCTTTGCGGTGGATAGTGCCGGGAACCAGAGCATCATGGGAAGTGAAGTTTATACCATAGACACTATTTCGCCGTCCTTGGTCATCAATTATCCCGCCAATGGAACGTTTACCAACAAGCCGAGTCTGAACATATCAGGGAAAATTTCGGATAACTCAGTGCTGGAAAGTTTGAAAGTCAATGCAGTCGATGTGGTCCGAAAATATGACAATACATTTAGTCAGCCGGTGACTCTCACCCTTGGAGTTAATCTCTTTACCACTGTAGCCACCGATAGAGCAGGGAACCGGACTACCGATACGAGGAGTGTTGTTTACGATGTGACCCCGCCACCGGTTACAATAACCGGGACTCCCTCCAATCCGAGTAACAAAAAGAATGGCAGTTTTACCTTTAATTCAACCGATACGACCGCGACATTTGAATGTATTCTTGACAGCGGCGATTATACCGTATGCTCAAGTCCATTCACGTTTGCCGGCTTGAACGATGGTAGTCATACGTTTACAGTAAGGTCAAAAGACCCCGCAGCGAATGTAACCCCTGTTCCGGCAAGCTACACATGGGAGATTAAATCTACATACCACTCACTGGATGTACTGTTTAAAGGCAGCGGTACCGGCTCGGTACATAGCGTGCCTGTGGGAATTTCCTGTATTAATAATCCCTGTGGGTATATATTTTCTCCCACGACCACGGCAATTCTGACGGCGACTGCTTCAACGGATTCGAAATTCTCCGGGTGGGCGGGGGCCTGCACGAATCTGATAGGCGGTTGCTCCCTGTCGATTGATCTGGACAGGAACGTGACCGCCACTTTTACCTTGGCTCAAGCTGTTCGTCTTCTGACTGCGCCCCCGGTGTACTTTGATTCCATTCAAGCGGCTTTCAGTGCAGCCACAGGAAACGTGACTATACAGGGACGTGGTGCGGTCTTGACGGAAGATCTCACCCTGAGTAAGGCTTATGTTTACACGTTTAAGGGTGGCTTCGACGGAGGTTTCTCCAGTCAGAGCGGCGTTACGATGATTCAGGGCAAGTTGACCGTTGGGAAGGGGAGTATGGTGGTGGATAGGCTGATCGTTAGATAGAGGTTATTCATATTATTCTTTTGTGGATATAACGAACTGCTAGTTTAGTGAGTATTCAGGTGTGTCTGCGAGGGTCAGGTCTGGAACTTCACACACTTATTTTCCCATGAGAACACATGCTAAAGCCGGTTCCGCTTTGCTTGAACCGGCCTACTTTCCATAACGATGTCCCACGGATAAAATGCTTCCCCTGAATTACAGACGGCGACATCATTTGATGATGTCGCCGTCGCATATATGCCTCATAAATGAAATGTCACGCGGAATTTGTGTTGGCGCGATCCAAATCGCCATCAGGAAAATCAGTCGCTCCCTTTGTCTTCTTTCCATGTTCAGCCGCCGCCAGTGGATTGGTGAACCCCCGTGGTGGCCGGTAATCCCAGTTCATCAACTGACACATCTCCGCATTCAGGAGGTTGATCTCTTCCTTGATCCTGAGACTGCGCTCGATGAACTCCTGGGCCTTGTCAAAGGTGAGATTTCTGTTGCGCCCCATGTTCATCCGCAACTGGTAGAGAACATTGTCATGGGTATTGAGCATGCTGATGAAGTCACTCTGATCCCTGGTCTTCCGGGAAATGATATCAATGTCGTCCCGAACGACCTTCTCCAGTTTCCGCTCCTGCCAGGAACTTTTACCTGAATCCCTCTTGCCTGCGCTCTCCGTTTTAGTGCCTTTGTCTGCCATGATGCCTCCCTTTGTGCTTGTTTTGGTTAGATCCTGCCTGTTGCCCGCAGGGCGATCCCCTTGCCGAAGCGGTCCGCCAGTTCCGAAAATACCGAGTCGTCGAATTTCTTCATGTTTTGCACGATCATCTCTACCGCGTTGATCTCTGCCGCCGCATTGGCGTAGCTCTGTTGTGCAACACTCAGGAGCTGCAAGGTCTTCTCCTCCAGGGTCCGAATATGCTGCATTCCCTCGCCCAGTAGCGCCAATTGACAACTCTCCGGTGTGGACCCGGCCTTGTTACCTTTCTGACTAGAAAGGATGGTGCGCGCCATCTCCTGCAACTGGACTGCCCGACCGAAGAGGTCGAGTAATATGTAGTAGCCGTAGGCACGGGCGGTCAACTCTGCCAGCTTGCCGATGACCTCTGTTTCGGTGTTGGTGGCTGTCGCATTCTTGAGGATGAGCCCTACGGAGAGTGGAGTACTCTTCAAAAAGGCCTCTTCTTCCGGGGCCAACGAATTCTTTGCCTTGATTTTCCCTGCGATGGATTGCATTTTCGCGGCAACAAATACCATCAGGTTCCTGTTGGCATCGGTGATGTCGGCACAGGCTCCGGCGGTGTCGCGCCCCTGTGCGGTGCCGCTGATGAAGGTGTCGAAACTGTTGTTCCTGTCGCAGGGAGAAATGTACTGCGCCTGATAGGTCGTCCCGGTCGTAGCCGGACTCTGTATGGCCACATCGCCGATGAAGCCGCGTACCAGTTTCACATAGTCACTGCTCATCCCCTTTTTACTCGCCAGATTTTCCAGCACGGAACCGTCGCCGAAGACCTGCCGTATCTCATCAGGACATCCGGCAGTGGCGCCCGTGGCTG
>CAIYUY010000124.1 GCA_903929485.1 uncultured Desulfuromonadales bacterium | reverse complement strand
CTCTAGCATTCAGAAACCTAATATAGTTATGTGAAGGCCACAAAAATAAATACCAATAAAATAAGCAGTTTACCCTTTCAACGCAACATAAGTGCGACCTTCACATAACGCATATTATGTGCTGCTGCACATAATATGCGGGAAAACTCCAAGCACGGTTTGATGAGGGGGGGTAGGGTAATACCTGCTCCCTACTCTACCCTTGGTGCCGTCCCCTTGGTGCCCCAACTCCCCGGACATATTCAATGAAATGGCAAAAAAAATGCGCCGAAACGAGGCATTTTAGCCGACGGTTTTGACGTATTCTAATCAGCCGGAGGGGCTGGTTTTTGTGGGCTGCAGAGTAGATTTATTTCCCGGTATTTGCCCCCAGTTCCATGGAGCGGCGGGTGGCCGCCTCCACTGCGTCCATGACCGCGCCGCGAAAGGCTTTCTGCTCCAGAACGTGGAGTCCGGCGATGGTGGTGCCGCCGGGGGAGGTGACCTTGTCCTTGAGGAGCGCCGGGTGATCTCCGCTTTCCAGGAGGAGCTTGGCCGTTCCCAGGACGGTCTGAACCGCCAGACCCAGGGCCACGTCACGGGGGAGTCCCTGCTTCACCCCTGCATCGGCAAGCGCCTCCAAAAAGGTGAGGACATAGGCAGGACCGCTCCCCGAGAGGCCGGTGACGGCGTCCAGGAGTTTTTCGTCCAGGATGTAGGCCTTCCCCACCAACTGGAAGATCCTTTGGGTGAGGAGCAGGTCACCGGGAAGCGCATGGTGTCCTGCGCAGATGGCGGAGGCGCCCTCCAGCACCAGGGCGGGAGTATTGGGCATGACCCGGGTGACCCGGATTTTTTCCGTAAAAGGCGCCTCCATGGCGGCGGTGGAGACGCCGGCCATGATGGAGATGAAGAGCGTTTCGCGGGAGACGATGTCGGCCAACTGGGGATGCACCGCTCCCCAGAGTTGGGGCTTCACCGCCAGGATCACCACGTCGCTTTTCCTGATGACCTCACGGTTGTCCGACGTCGTCCCGACAGTGTAGCTGTTCCTGAGAAATTCAGCCCGCTGGGGGAGCGGTTCGGAGACGGTGATGGCCGCGGGAGCCACCCCTCCGGCCAGGAGTCCCCTGATGAGCGCCTCGGCCATGTTGCCGCCGCCGATGAAGCCGAATCTGCTGGTAAGTGGCATCTCTTCTCCTCCTTTCTGTTTCGCGTAACCTTATGGAGCCTTTTCATAAATGTCAACCGAAATTCAGCCTCATAATCTTTCCTGATTAGCGACAATCTTCAGCTAAATAGTTTTCAATGATTGTCTTCCCCGAAATCTTCTATCGGGGATCCAGGTTTCTAAACTCACACCTCTGGATTCCCGCTCAGAAGCATTGCGGGAATGACAGGAGGGGGTTCTGTCGGGTCGTAACCTGCTCTCGATTCAACTAGTTGAAGATTGTCGCTAATCAGGTAATCTTTTGCTCTCGGTGACGTTCTCCCTGTCTCCGTGTTTTAACTGCCCTGTTTTTATTTGACATGCCGCCAGGATTCTATTACAGCTACCTTTCCACGGAAGTTGTTGTCACTGCCGTAAACGATTGATAACTTGGGGTAACGGAGGCGAACCATGAGCAAGGTGTTGATCATCGGGGCCGGCGGCATCGGTCAGGTCGTAACTCATAAATGCGCCCAGCGGCCGGATATCTTTACGGAGATTACCCTGGCTTCCCGCACGCTGGCTAAGTGTGACGCCATCGCCGCCCAGCTGGCAATCCCTATCCGGACCGCCCAAGTGGATGCCGACAATGTGCCGGAACTGGTTACGCTCATTCGGGTGCTACAGCCGAAGCTGGTGATCAACGTGGCGCTCCCCTACCAGGATCTGCATATCATGGATGCCTGTCTGGAGACGGGGGTCGATTACCTGGATACCGCCAATTATGAGCCGCTGGATCTGGCTAAATTTGAATACTCCTGGCAGTGGGCCTACCAGGAACGGTTCAGGGCAAAGGGGCTCATGGCGCTGCTGGGCTCCGGTTTCGATCCCGGCGTGACTAATGTTTATACCGCCCTGGCGGCGAAGAAGTATCTGGACCTGGTGGAGGAGATCGATATCATCGACGCCAATGCCGGCTCCCATGGCCATCCCTTCGCCACCAATTTCAATCCGGAGATCAATATCCGCGAAGTGACCGCCATGTGCCGTCACTGGGAAGATGGCCGGTTCGTGGAATCCCAGCCTCTTGCCACCAAGCGGACCTTTGACTTCCCCCAGGGGCTTGGCCCCATGAATATCTACCGTCTCTACCACGAGGAGATGGAGTCCCTGGTGAAGCATCTTCCGTCCATAAAAAAAGCCCAGTTCTGGATGACTTTTTCCGACAACTATCTGAAACATCTGGAGGTTCTTCAGAATGTGGGGATGACCCGCATCGACGAGGTGGAGTTCCAGGGGCAGAAGATCGTCCCCATCCGGTTTTTGAAAGCGCTTCTCCCCGACCCCGGTTCCCTGGGACCGCTGACCAAGGGGAAGACCTGTATCGGGGTCATTGCTCGTGGGCTTAAGGAGGGGAAACGAAAGCAGGTGTACATCTACAACATCTGCGATCACCAGGAGTGCTACCGTGAGGTGGGTTCCCAGGCCATCAGCTACACCACCGGGGTCCCGGCGGTGGTGGGGGCCATCATGATGCTCTCCGGGAAGTGGCGAGCTCCGGGGGTCTGGAACATGGAGCAGTTCGATCCGGAACCATTTTTGGAAGTTCTCGATATCATGGGTCTTTCCACGAATGTGGTGGAGGGGGGGGAGTGGCCGGAGCTCTGACGAAGTTTTTTGCTTGCCGAATTGACGGACAGGTAATAGACTGAATTCAGTCTTTTTGAAGGGAGGTTGCCATGTTGCTCCAGGAATCAGTCAAACCGATCAGTTACGTCAAGGCACATGCCGCCGATATCATTCGTGGTTTGGCCGAAACCCGAACTCCCATTATCATCACTCAGAACGGTGAAGCGAAGGCGGTGCTGCAAGACATCGCCTCCTACGAAGCGATTCAGGAAAGTCTGGCGCTCTTGAAAATTCTTGCACTCAGTCGCAAGGATGTTGAGGCGGGAAAGGTTAAACCCGCCGAACAGGCCATTGCGGATATTAAAGAGAAAATCAGGCAACGGCGACAGGGATGATCTATCGTATTTCATATTCTGAAGCGGCAGAACACGACCTGTACGCTATTCATTTGTACGTCGAGTCGCGCGATTCTCTGAAACGAGCCGACATGTTGCTCGAAGGGATTTCTCAGGCAATTTTCTCGCTGAAAAATATGCCGGAGCGGGGTCATTGTCCTCAAGAACTGGAATTGATAGGTATCCGTGATTTTCGGGAGGCGCACTTTAAGCCGTACCGGATCATCTATTCCCTGCACGAGGATGAAGTCGTTGTGCATTGTGTCCTGGACGGCGGACGCGATATGCAGACCTTGCTTCAACAACGGCTGTTGCAGTAACGTTTAACCTCAACCTCAACCTTAACCTGTTAAACGAGGCCCCATGGAACGCTGGACAATTGCCGACTCCGCCAAGATCTACAACCTGGACAACTGGGGGGCCGACCTCTTCTCCATCAACAAGAAGGGAAACGTCTGCGTCCACCCTTCCTCATCCTCCAAGTACTCCATCGACATCAGGGAACTGGTGGACGATCTCATAAAAAGAAAGATCAAGCCCCCCATCCTGATCCGGTTCATGGACGTGCTCCAGGGGCGGATCGCCGCCATCAACCGGGTCTTCAAAAACGCCATCGAAGAGAACGACTATCCGGCCAAGTACCAGACTTTTTACCCCATCAAGGTGAATCAGCAACGCCAGGTGGTGGAGGCCATCGCCCGGTTCGGCAAAAGATACAATATCGGCTTGGAGGTCGGCTCCAAGCCGGAACTGGTGGCGGCCATCTCTTTCTCCACGGGGAACGGCATCCCCATTATCTGCAACGGTTACAAGGATGCCGAATATATCGAGACGGTCCTCTACGCCAGTCGCATCGGTTTTGACATCACCATCGTCATCGAGAAGCTGTTCGAGTTGGAAAAGATCATCGCCCTGGCCAAGAGTACGGGGATCAGCCCCAAGTTGGGGATACGGGTCAAGCTCTCCTCCAAGGGGACGGGGAAGTGGGCCACCTCGGGGGGAGAAGACGCCAAGTTCGGCTTGAGGATGTCGGAGATCATCGCCGCCATTCAGACCCTGGAAAAGAACGGGATGGTGGAGTGCGTCAAGCTCCTCCATTTTCATATCGGGAGCCAGATCACCAAGATCGACAAGATCAAGAGCGCCCTCATCGAGGGAACCCGGATCTATACGGAGATGCGGAAGATGGGGGTGGGGATCGATTACCTGGATATCGGCGGCGGGCTGGGGGTAGATTACGACGGCTCCAAATCAAGCTACTTCTCATCCGTCAACTACTCCATCGACGAATACGCCAACGACGTCATCTACCAGATCAAGAACATCTGCGACGACGCCGGGGTGGCATGTCCCAACATCATCTCCGAGTCGGGGCGGGCCACGGTGGCCCACTACTCGGTGCTGGTGACCAATGTGCTCAACACCGATACCTCCAGCCTGATGCCCGACTT
>CAIYUY010000123.1 GCA_903929485.1 uncultured Desulfuromonadales bacterium | reverse complement strand
TCGATTTTCCGTTCATGGTTCGACAGGCTCACCACGAACGGAAAATAAGGCGGTTATTAAACCTGAATCCGTTCGCCCTGAGCTTGTCGAAGGGTGAACGGGTTTCTGTCGGGTATGTTCTTTGTCGCGAATCACCTAAACGAGTTCAGAGACCAAAGGTTCTATTTTTACGTAGACTTCCCGGCGTATAACCGAACTTTTTCCCAAAAGCATATATGAAATGATTTACGTCCGAATAGCCTAAATTAATTGCCAATGTTTTCATGGGAATATCTGTCTGTAGCAACGCATCGTGGGCTTTGGCAAGTCGTTGTTCCGAAATGAATTTAAATATGGACATTCCATAAAGCTCCTTGAATCCGTGATTCAATAATTTGCCTGATTTCCCATGATTTAAAGATAATTCACTTATGGCGGGAACGCTTCCCGAAGATTCGGATAGTTCATCGTATATTTTTTGTATGAGTTTTCTGTCCGCCAAGCTTAGTTTGCCGGATTTTACATTTGAAAGAAAATAGTCTGCAAGTGCGCATATATAGTCGAGGACTCTCGCCTGAGTAAACAGAACACCTATTTTACCGGTAAAATGGTCGGGTATGCAGGAATGTAATAATGATGTAATGTGTGCAGGTATGCCGACAATAGTTGACGAAGGAATGTCTGTCAGGCTTAACGCATGCAATATGTTGTCGGCATCATCCTTGCCAATCATGCTGCACATATCAGAGTAGGTAACACCCAGCGTGGTAAATTTAATATCTTCGCCAAGCTCAAGACTAAAGGTATTATCATATTCTACCGCATATTGAAATAACGTGCCGAAAGAAGAACCGACCATCAAATTTGCGCCGCTGGAGTCGATTATGACGCCACTACCAGTCGATACTGAGTTAATCATCAACAGCGGCTCGGTCCAGACAGATTTAGCATTGCCCATGGGAAAGAACTTGCCGGGGTTTTTAGTTTTAAAGATGTAATAGCCACTATAAAGAATTATGTTAAACGGCAAATGTACACATTTAGCCACTGAATACCCAATATCCTCAGGCAACGGTATCTCAATGGGACGACACAACTCTGTCGCGCCAAAATCGATGAAGTCGTGGTCCGGGAGATGTAGCCACTTCATTTTATTCGTGATAACAGGTGATTTCATGTAGGTCATAGTACGGATTTTCTTGAAGCTGTGCAACCATTCAGAACAAACCTCGAAGAAAATTGACTGAATGTCGAAGAATTATTACGTATTGAAACCACCGCCATTCTGATAGGGTATTTACTTCCACAAAGTATTATCAAAAATCGGGAGGCGCCATGAAGAAATCTATCCAGTCCCTCATCACCCTGTTGACGCTTTTTCTCTCCCTGTTAAGCGCCGCACCGTCTTTGGCGTCTGTTGTCTTATCAGACAATCTCAGTAACGCTCCCGATGGTACGTTTAGTGTAATATCCGTTTAATATGAAGATTGAAGGCACCGCCGCCGTCCCCGAACCCTCCACCTGCGCCCTCCTCTGCATCAGCCTGGGGGTGGTTGGGTATGCGCGGAAGAGGATGAACAAGGTGTAAGGGACTCAAAAATTATAACAACCCTATCCAAGGAGGACACCGTATGAAATTCCCGGTAATGCTGGTAGCGCTTTTCCTCACTCTCTCGTCGGCATCACTGAGCAGAGCTTCCGTAACCATAACTGCCGTACGACAAGGCAACGATGTTGTTTTCACGGGCAGTGGCAGCATCAATCTTACCAATTTAATCTTTGGATATACAGATAATGTAGAATACCCTACTGCCGCCTACTTGCAAGCAGATATCCCAGGCGTGATACTTGGCAGTGGCATTGGCGATCATTATAATTGGATTTCCGAGAATCCAACAAACTTCGGCCCTGGTGTTGGGTATACGGTAGCAGCCGGCGCATATTCCGGAAACCTGTTTGGGTTTGATTATGGTCAGTTAGTAGTTCCTACCGGGTATGCATCCGGCTCTTTACTCTCCGGAACAGCAACGTTCAGTAATAAGACCTTTGCCGATATGGGAATTACGCCGGGGACATATACCTGGACAGTGCCAAACGACTCCATAACCCTGAATATCAACAACGCCGCCGCCGTCCCCGAACCCTCCACCTGCGCCCTCTTCTGCATCGGCCTGGGGGTGTTTGGGTATGCACGGAAGAGAATGAAGAAGGTGTGAAGTATGGAGGGGTCAGCCCTTGAAAGTGGAAAAATCCAACCACGGCATCTCTAATTTCCCTTTTCAAGGGCTGACCCCTTTGGAAGGGTGACGGTTCTTGGACAATGCTTGTCATCCCTCCCATGAAGTGCTATAAACACTCATTTCCTGGGGGGATAATCCATGCACGATTCAGCAGCCGACTCCTATTGGGGGGGCATCGTCAAATCCATGGGGCTGGTGTTCGGAGATATCGGAACCAGCCCCATTTATACGCTCACCGTCATCGTCGGCCTTACCCGGCCCACCCAGGAGAACCTCTACGGGATCATCTCCCTCATCGTCTGGACCCTGGTGATCCTGGTGAATGTGGAGTACGCCTGGCTGGCCATGGGGTTGGGGCGCAAGGGTGAAGGGGGGACCATCGTCCTCAAGGAGATTCTGGCCCGACTCCTGAAACCGGGACGTCAGCTCGCCTTCGTGGGGATACTCTCCTTTCTGGGAGTGTCACTCCTCCTTGGCGATGGGGTCATTACCCCCGCCATCTCCATCCTCTCCGCCGTGGAAGGTCTGGAACTTATCCCCAGCCTGGCGCATACTCCCCAGTCGGTTCTCATCCTCATCGCGGCATTGATCGCCGTGATTCTCTTCATCTTTCAGAACAAGGGGACCGATAAGGTGGCCAAGGCCTTCGGCCCCCTCATGGTGATCTGGTTCGTGGCGCTCACCCTCTCCGGGGCCGTCTCCATCTACTCTCATCCGGAAATTCTCAAGTGCTTGAGCCCCTGGTACGCCGGCAAATTCCTTGCTCATAACGGCCTGCCCGGCTTTCTGGTTCTCTCCGAGGTCATCCTCTGCGCCACCGGGGGGGAGGCGCTGTATGCCGACATGGGGCACCTGGGGCGCAAACCGATCATCCGGGCTTGGTACTTCGTCTTCGTGGCCCTGATCATCAACTACCTGGGACAGGGCGCCTTCATCATCAACAACCCCAAGGCGACCAATATCCTCTTCGGCATGGTTCAGGGTCAGGCCCCCTCCCTCTACATACCGTTCCTCATCCTGACGGTCATGGCCACGGTCATTGCTTCCCAAGCCCTCATCAGCGGGGTCTTTTCCATCGTCTACCAGGGAATCACCACCAGGATCATGCCGCTCATGCGGGTGGAGTACACCTCCAGCCACCTGAAGTCGCAGATCTACATCGGCTCGGTTAACTGGATGCTCCTGATCCTGGTCATCTTCATCATGCTGGTCTTCAAGAAATCCGAGAACCTGGCCGCGGCTTACGGCCTGGCGGTCACCGGCACCATGACCATCACGGGGATCATGATGGTCATGATCTTTGCCCGGACCAAGAAAAAGTGGAAGGTTCCCATCGCCCTACTCGTCACCCTGGCCGACCTGGCCTTTCTCATCGCCAACCTGAACAAGCTCCCCCACGGCGGCTACTGGTCGCTGATCCTGGCGTCCATCCCCCTGGGGACCATCTTCATCTGGACCAGCGGGCAGCGAGCCCTCTACAAGGCGCTCCGCCCCCTGGATCTGGAAACTTTCCTCATGAGCTACGAACAGATCTTCGCCAAGGGAAAAAACATCCCCGGAACCGGACTCTTCTTCACCCGTGATTCGGCGGTGGTCCCCCCCTATGTGATCCACTGCATCATCCGAAGCAACATCATCTACGAGCGAAACATCTTTATCTCCATCGTCCGAACCGACGAACCCTTCGGGATCTTTACCTGTCTCCACCCCGGCTTGGGTCCCGGTCTGGACGCCTTCGAACTCCGGGCAGGCTACATGGAGGTGATCGAGATCGAGCGACTGCTCAAGGAGAGCGGGATCACCGAAAAGGTCATCTTCTACGG
Organism: uncultured Desulfuromonadales bacterium; assembly: GCA_903929485.1. Classification (GTDB taxonomy): domain Bacteria; phylum Desulfobacterota; class Desulfuromonadia; order Geobacterales; family CAIOGM01; genus CAIOGM01. Next base: position 9,458 of record CAIYUY010000123.1, on the reverse strand, counting down.
CATAGAAGAGATCGCCACGGGGAATCCCTTCTGGAGGATCTTCTCCGTCATCAAGCGACTCACTCCCAACTTCGTCCAGTTCAACAAGCTCCCCGCCAGCCGGCTTCAGGGGGTTGTGACCAGGGTGGAGATGTAGAGGCGGGGACAGGGGATCGGGGAATTTTCTTGTTCCCAAGCCGGAGCTTGGGAACAAGAGATAGGATCGTTTCGGTCAGGCTTTTATGCTTTAGATCCCCGTTAATCGGCGTTTATCCGCGTCCCATTTGGTTCCGGCTCGTCCGGCTTAGGTGATGCGCGGTAAAGGCGATACCACTTCCATCTACTCGTCACGTATTACCGTAGGGATACCCCTTGCTTGATTGGAAAAATAGCATCTTTGATTTTTTACCCATATGAATTCTTGAAGCATGGGGATTCTCCTTTTCAAGACATCCCCTTGCCGCCACCCACACACTTACAAAGAGCAGGAGACAAAACATGACCATCGCCACCTCGCATCGCATCGCCGACATCCTCACCCGTCACGAGCAGCCCATTCTGGAGGCATGGCTGCGCGAGCAGTTGGTCGCCCTCTCGGCGCGCCAGGACTTGATTTCCGAAGCCGACCTCCGCCGGCAATCGGCCGAGTTCCTGGCGCTCTTCACTTCCGCCTGCCGCTCCGGCAATATCACCGACATCACCGCGCCGGAGTGGAAACAGAGCTGCAGCAATCTGGGTAACGTTTCCCGCAGTCGCGCCACCCAGGGCTTTTCCCCCTCGGAAACCGCCACCTTCGTCTTCTCGCTGAAACAACCGTTTTTTTCCCGCCTGCGGCAAGAGTTGGGCGGCGACGCCGCGGGGTTGGCCGAGGAGATGTGGAACGCCACCGTGCTGTTGGACAAGCTGGGTCTCTACACCACGGAAGTACACCAGAAAGCCCGGGAAGAGGTCATCAAGCTCCAGCAGGCGGAAATGCTGGAGTTATCCACGCCGGTGGTGAAGCTCTGGGACGGCATTATCGCCCTGCCGCTCATCGGCACCCTGGACAGCGGCCGCACCAACATCATGATGGAGAACCTCCTGCAAAGCATCGTGGATACCGGCAGCGACATCGCCATCGTGGACATCACCGGTGTCCCCACCGTGGATACGCTGGTGGCCCAATATCTCCTCAAGATGGTTGCCGCCGCGCGGCTCATGGGGGCCGAATGCATCATCTGCGGCATCCGCCCGCAGATCGCCCAGACCATGGTCCATCTGGGGGTGGAGTTCGGCAATGTGGTGACCAAGGCCTCCCTGGCCGACGCCCTGGCCTACGCCTTCCGGCAAATCGGCTGCACCGTCTCCAAACAGACGTCGCGCTCATAACCAAGGAGGAGTAGCCGTGGAACGGATTCCAATTCTTAAAGTAGGCGAGTTCCTGCTGGTGAGTATCCAGGTGGACATGCATGACCGTCTTGCCATGAGCCTGCAGGACGATCTCACCGCCAAGCTGGTGGCGACTCGGGCCAAAGGGGTCCTCATTGATATCTCCTCCCTGGACATGGTGGACTCATTCATCGGCCGGATGCTGGGGCATATGGCCGCCATGGCCGGAGCGCTGGGGGCCAAAGCCGTGGTCGTGGGGATGCAGCCCGCCGTGGCCATCACCATCGTTGAACTGGGGATGGCGCTGACGGAGGTCCGAACCGCCCTCAACGTGGACAAGGGGATGGCGCTGCTGCAATCCCTGGTGGCGAAGAGCTGTTCCATGGACAACCATGACTGCCACGAAAAGTAGGACAATGCCGCTGGACTCCTGCGAGGAGATCGTCCATCTGCGCCAGACCACGCGGAGCTGGATGGCTGAGCAGCGATTCACCCTGGTGGAACAGACCAAGATGATGACGGCCACCAGCGAACTGGCGCGCAACGCCGTGGTCTATGGAGGGGGGGGGAGCGCCAAGCTGGAGCTGCTGGAGGGTAGTGGCCGGATGGGGATCAGGGTAGTGGTGGAGGATCAGGGGCCGGGGATCGCCGACATCGGACAAGCCATGACCGACCATTTCACCAGCGGCCAAGGGATGGGGCTGGGTTTGGGGGGGGCGAAACGGCTGGTGGACGACTTCGAGATCCGGTCGGAACCGGGCAAGGGAACCGTAGTGAGTATCACCAAGTGGAAATGAATGCCACCAAACCACTGCTCATCGCCAGGGGCGCCGCCCAAAGGGAAAGAGTATGACGACTTCGCTGGCCCGCGTTGAAATCCGTTATGAACAGGATGTCGTCCATGCCCGGCAGCGGGCGCGACTCCTCGCCGGTCTGTTGGGCTTTGACCGCCAGGATCAGGCCCGCATCAGCACCGCCGTCTCGGAAATCGCCCGTAACGCCCACCAGTACGGCCGGGGGGGGGAGGCGGAGTTCACGCTTGAAAATACGGAGTGTGCGCCCCGCTTCACCATTACCGTGCGCGACAGCGGGCCGGGCATCGCCGATCCGGACGCCGTCCTGGAAGGGCGCTACGTTTCGCGCACCGGCATGGGGCATGGGATCGTGGGGAGCCGGCGACTCCTGGAGCATTTCCGGATTGACACCACCCCCGGCCGGGGGACCACCGTGACCCTTGGCAAACCACTCCCCCCCACCGCTCCCCCGATCACGCCGCTTCTGTTGCGGACCATCGCCGATGCCCTGGCCGCCACCCGTAGCGCATCCCCCCTGGAAGAGATCCGGACGCAAAATCGAGAGTTGATCGTCGAGATTTCCGAACGGAAGCGGATCTCCGCACTGTTGCGGGAGCAGTCGGAACTGCTACGGCAAGAGGTTATTGAACGCCGGAGCGCCCAGCAGCAACTGGAGACACTGAACGCGGAGCTGGAGAAGCGGGTGGCGGAGGGGGTCAGGAAGGGGCAAGCCAAGAACTTGGCGCTCATCCAGAGCGAAAAAATGGTCTCCCTGGGACAACTGGCGGCAGGGGTAGCCCATGAGATCAATAATCCCATGGGGTATATCGCCGGCAACCTGAATGTCCTGGCGGACTATTTCAATCAGATAGTCAGCTACGTCAGGCTTGGAGAGAAGAACGAGCAGGGAGAGTCGAAGCCGTCCGGGGGAGCGAGCGGTAAGATGAGCCGGGCGATGGAAACCATTCTGGTGGATGGGGTTGACCTGATCAGGGAGTCGCTGGAGGGGGTCGGAAAAGTGACGACCATTGTCCAGGAACTGAAGGCCTTTTCCCGTAATGACGCGCCGGAGTGTGAAACGGTGACGCTGGCCTCCTGTCTGGAGAGCGCCCTCACCGTCGCCAACAACGAATTGAAATATGTGGCCGCCATCCGGAAGGAGTACGAATCCCTGGAGGAGGTTTTCTGCCACCCCGGCCAATTAAGTCAGGTCTTCCTGAATTTACTGGTCAATGCCGGACATGCCATTGTATCGGAAAAGCTGGGAGAGATCGTCCTGAGGAGCTGGCATGACGAATTTTTCGCCTACGTCTCGGTGAGCGATACCGGAGGGGGAATTCCGGAGGAGATCAGGGAACGGGTCTTCGAGCCGTTCTTCACCACCAAGGGGGTGGGGAAGGGGACCGGCCTGGGCTTGAGCATCTCCTCGGATATCATGAAAAAACATCGCGGAGAGCTCATGGTGGAGAGCGTCGAGGGGATCGGGACGACCTTCACGGTGAAGCTCCCCATTCCGCCGGCGGAAACCTCCCGGGGAAGGTTAAAATGAACGAAAATAAACCGCTCTTTTTTTCCCGTCACCTGCGTGTGCTGGAATCCGGCAACGTTGGCGAAGCGCGACGGCTGGTCAGCGCGCTTTGTCGCACCCTTGGTTTTTCCGAAACCCGTACCGCCGAGGCCGCCATCGTTGTCACCGAACTCGCCACCAATCTCGTCAAGCACACCGGCGGCGCCGGCGGCGATCTGGTTCTTCGCCCCATGACAGTGACCGGCGCGGTGGGACTGGAAATCCTCTGCTGGGACAAGGGGCCCGGCATGGTTAATAGCGCCGAGAGCCTGCGTGACGGCTACTCCACCACCGGCACGTTGGGGGTGGGGTTGGGCGCCGTTCGCCGGCTTTCGCAGGAGTTCGACCTGTTTGCCGCACCCGGCCAGGGGGCCGCCCTGGTGAGCCGCCTCTGGAACAACCCAATGCCGGAAACTCCGTCCGGGCCGGCCCTGGGCGCGGTTTGCCTCCCTGTTCGGGGCGAACAGGAGTGCGGCGACGCCTGGGGGATGAAACAGGGCCGGGATACGACGCTGCTGATGCTGGCCGATGGCCTGGGGCACGGACCTGACGCCGCCACCGCCGCCAACCGCGCCGTGGCGATTTTCCTGAAACAGGAGGGACGGAGTCCAGGGGAACTGCTGGAACTGATCCATACAGCCCTGCGCGGCAGTCGCGGCGCGGCGGTGGCGGTGGCCGAAGTGACGCCGGGCCGCCGCTCCGTCCGTTTCGCGGGGGTGGGGAACATTTCCGGGTTGATTCTCGCCGGGGAAACGAGTCGCAGCATGCTTTCCCACAACGGCACCGCCGGGGTCATTGTCCGAAAAATTCAGGAGTTCACCTATGATTTGCCTGAAGGGGGGCTCCTGGCGCTCCACTCGGACGGCGTGGCGACGAAATGGAAGCTGGGGAATTACCCTGGGTTGGCGTGGAAGGATCCGGCGCTGGTTGCCGCGGTGCTGTTCCGCGACCATCAGCGTCCGCGGGACGACGGCGCCCTGCTGATCGTCAAGAGCGCTGGACCAAGGGAAAGGTTATGACCGCCTCGCTGGCCCGGGTTGAAATCCGTTTCGAACAGGACGTCGTCCATGCCCGGCAGCGGGCGCGACTCCTCGCCGGTCTGTTGGGCTTTGACCGTCAGGATCAGACCCGCATCGGCACCGCCGTCTCGGAAATCGCCCGCAACGCCCACCAGTACGGCGGGGGGGGAGAGGTGGAGTTCATCCTTGACGCCACAAGCCACGCGCCCCGCTTCACCATGGTCGTGCGCGACCAGGGGCCGGGCATCGGCGATCTTGACGCCATCCTGGAGGGGCGCTACGCCTCGTGCAGCGGCATGGGGCTGGGGATCATGGGGAGCCGGCGGCTGCTGGGGCAATTTCATATTCGGACCAACCCCGGCCAGGGGACGGTCGTCACCCTGGGCAAAGCTCTCCCCCCCGGCGCTCCCCCGGTCACGCCGGCCCTTTTGCGGCGGATAGCCGACCACCTAACCGCCGACCGGGGCGATTCCCCCCTGGAAGAGATCCGAACCCAAAACCGGGAGTTACTGGCCGCCCTGGAGCAGATCCGCCGGCGTGACGAGGAGTTGATTGTCGTCAATCGCGAACTGGCTGAAACCAATGCGGGCATGGTTGCGCTTTATTCCCAGCTGAAAAATAAAACCGACCAGCTCCAGCTGGCCGAGCAGACGCTGCGGGCGCGCAACGAGAATCTCAAAGGGTTCGCCTACACGGTCTCCCACGACCTGAAGGCCCCCCTGCGGGGGATCTCCGGTTACGCCGGGGAGCTGGAAAGAAAGCACACAACCGGCCTGGGTGAACGGGCCCGGTTCTGCGTCACCCAGATACAGACCGCCACCCGCAACCTGGATCAGCTCATCGATGACCTGTTGCACTATTCGCGCATGGAGACCGAAGCCCCCATGCTCACCACGGTAAATCTGCATCGGCTGGTGGAGACCATTCTGAAAGAGCGGGCGCGGACCATCGCCGAACTCCATGCCCAGGTGACGGTGGAGCTCCCCTTCGCCACGCTCCTGACCTGGGAACCAGGGCTGCTGCAGCTGCTGACCAATCTTATCGACAACGCTCTCAACTACAGCAGCCACGCCGTTCCGCCCCGCCTTCATATCCGGGGAGAGGAGCTCCCCCGCGCCTGGCGGCTCATTATCAGCGACAACGGCATCGGCTTCGACATGCAGTATCACGACCGGATCTTCGGCCTCTTCAACCGTCTGGTGCGTGGGGAGGATTTCCCGGGTACCGGGGCCGGACTGGCCATCGTCAAAAAGGTGGTGGAGAAAGTCGGGGGGACAATCCGGGCCCAGTCGCACCCCGGCCAAGGGGCGACCTTTTACCTGGAGTTACCCAAACCGGAAACAGAACAGGAAAACCCAAGTCAAAGGCAATGGAACGCGGATCAAATCTGATTTGTACGGATGAACGCGGATCAAGCAAAACCTGAATACAATAGATTTTTTATCCGCGCAAATCCGTGCAATCCGCGTCATCCGCGTTCTATTGAAGTTCGTGTTTGCTCAGTTTTTATACGTAGTAAAGTTAGACAAAAGTCACGACGGAGGCAACCATGAAACCGTCCCTGCGGCTCCTCTACGCCGAGGACAACCCCCAGGACGCCGATCTGACCCGGGTCTGTTTCGCCGACTGCGCACCGGAGTTCGAACTCCGGGTTGTGACTTCCGGCGCGGCCTGCCTGGAACAGATTCGCCTCTCCCCCCCCGATCTGTTGCTGCTGGACCATCGCCTGTCAGACACCGAAAGCGAGACGCTGCTCCCCCAGGTGCTCCGCCAAGCGCCCGGTCTGCCGGTGGTGATCGTAACCGGTGGAGGCGACGAAGCACTCGTCGTCCGCCTCCTCTGCATGGGGGCGGCCCACTATGTGCCAAAGCGGGACAACTACCTGGAAACCCTTCCGGATCTGTTGCACAACGTGGTGGCGGAACATCACGGCAAGCCGGGCCAGGGGCTCCCCGCCTGCAACGCGCCCCAGCGCATTCTTTATCTGGAGCATCTGGCCATGGACATTGACCTGACCCTGCTCCATTTCGCCGAAACCGCACCTCATTTCACGGTGGAGGTAGCCCATACCTGCGCCGAAGCCCTGGCGCGTTTGGCCCTGCCGCAGCCCTATGATCTGCTGCTGATCCATCTTAGGATGCCCGATGGGAGCGGATTGGCTTTTTTTCGCGAGGCCAGACAGCGCTTTCCCCATCTCCCTCCCTGCATCCTGATTTCCGGCAGCGGTGATGAAATGACCGCCCTGGCCGCCTTGAGGCTGGGCGCGGCCGATTACATCATCAAACGGGAGGGGTATCTCACCCGAATGGCCGTCCGTATGACCAACGCCATCGCCAACGCCCAACTCAGCACCCTCAACGCCCGATTGATTGTTGAACTGGCCAAGCGGACGGAGGCGGAAAGTGTCATCCAGCGGCACTGTGCGGAGTTGGAGGAACAGGTGGCTCGCGGGGTGGCGGAAAGGACCCGGGAACTGCGGGAAGCCCGGGAATATGCCGAAAATATCGTGGAGACCGTGCGGGAGTCGCTGGTGGTGCTGGATGCAAACCTGAAGATCCTCACCGCCAATGGAAGTTTCTACGATACCTTCAGGGTAACACCGGCGGAAACCATCGGGAACTTCATCTACGACCTGGGGAACCGGCAATGGGATATTCCCCCCTTGCGGCGCCTCCTGGAGGATATCCTCCCCCAGGAAACCCTGTTCAACGGTTATGAAGTGGAACATGAGTTTCCCGGAATCGGACGCAAGACCTTTCTCCTCAACGCCCGGCAGATCCACCGGGCAAAGATCGGCGCCCACATCATCTTGCTGGCCATGGAGGATATCACCCAGCGCAAGGTGTTCCAGGAGGAACTCCTCATCAAAGACCAGGCGCTCATCAGGAGCGAAAAAATGGCCTCCATCGGACAACTGACGGCCGGTGTCGCCCATGAAATCAACAATCCGCTGGGGTTCATCTTCAGCAATCTGCGAACCTTGGCCGATTATTTCGACCAGATCGCCCGGTTCGACCGGTTCCGCCGGGATCTGGACGCCGGAGAACCCGGTTTGGCCAACCGGGACGCCATCGCCGCCCGAAGGGTGGAACTGGAGATCGACGCCATTCTGGAAGACGGAGATGACCTGATCAGCGGGACGCTGGGCGGCGCCAAGCGGGTCACGAAAATCGTTCAAGATCTGAAGAACTATACCCGCCTGGATGCGCTGGAGAAAGAGGCGACAACCCTGGATCGCTGCCTGGAGAGCGCCTTGGCCATCTGTAATACCCAGCTGAAATACGTGGCCACGGTCAGGAAGGAGTACGCAGCTACCCCCAAGGTCCTCTGCAACCAGGGGCAACTGAGCCAGGTCTTTTTGAACCTGCTGGTGAACGCCGGACAGGCGATCACCGCTCCGGGAGAGATCCTGCTCAAAAGCCGCTTCGACGAGCAGTTCATCTATGTCACGGTGGAGGACACCGGCGTCGGGATTCCGGAGGAAATCATGAACAGGATCTTCGACCCCTTTTTCACCACCAAGGAGGTGGGGAAGGGAACCGGTCTGGGGTTGAGCATCTCCGCCGAGATCGTTAAAAAACATGGGGGAGAGCTTCTGGTGGAGAGCACGGTGGGGGTCGGGACGACCTTCACCGTGAAACTCCCGCGAACCAAGGAGACGACATGCTGAACGAAGAACTCACCGCCGACAGCACGGAAACCCCGCCCGAAGCGACACTTTATCTCCTCTGCGTGGATGATGAAGCGGAGATCCTCAAGGCGCTGCGCCGCGTTTTTCGTCATGAATCGTTCAAGGTGCTCACCGCCTCCTCCGGGCCGGAAGCCCTGGCCATCATGGAGCGGACGGAAAACATCGCTTTGATCTTGAGCGACCAGCGGATGCCGGAGATGACCGGCTCGACTTTTTTGCAACTGGCGAAGAAAATGGCGCCGGATATACCCCGAATGATCCTGACGGGGTATTCGGATATCGCCGACGCCATCGAGGCCATCAATCAAGGGGGGGCGCAGAAGTTTCTGGAAAAGCCGTGGGACGATGCGGAGCTGCTGAGGATCGTGCGGGAAAGTTTTTTCCATTACCGATTGATCAAGGAAAATCAGAGACTCAAGGAGACTGTCGCCGCCGAGATGGAGAAGAACCGGGCAAAGGATATGGCGCTCATGCGGAGCGAGAGACTGGCCTCCATCGGCCAACTGGCGGCCGGGGTGGCCCATGAAATCAATACTCCCATGGGGTACATCTCCAGCAACCTGAACATTCTCGCCAAGTACCTGGACAAGATAGTCGTTTTTCACCGACCCCAGGGAGATACCGGCGGAGATGAACCGAAGCCGCACACCGGCGGGATCTCTCCTGAGCTTGAGTACATCCTGGATGACGGCGTCGACCTGATCAGGGAGTCGCTGGAGGGAGTTGAGCGGGTCACGAAGATCGTCCGGGAGTTGAAGAGTTTTTCCCGGGTGGACATGCTGGAGCATGAAGCCGTGACGCTGACCTCCTGCCTGGAAAGCGCCCTGACCATCTGTTTCAACGAGATTAAGAAAGTGTCCTCCATCCGGAGGGAATACGAATCCGGGCTGGAGGTGCTCTGCCATCCCGCCCAATTGAACCAGGTCTTTCTAAATCTGCTGGTCAACGCCGGACAGGCCATGGTTGGTCCGGGAGATATTCTGCTCACAAGCCGTCATGACGAATGCTTCGTTTACGCCTCGGTGAGCGACACCGGCGCC
>CAIYUY010000122.1 GCA_903929485.1 uncultured Desulfuromonadales bacterium | reverse complement strand
TGACGGTGCAAACACAGACGTCATGCCCGAGTGCTTTTATCGGGCATCCATAATTTCAAACACTTACAAACTGGATTCCCGCTCAAAACCGTTGCGGGAATGACAACCAATAGATGTGATATTTAGAAGTGCCGAGTCCCTAAGCGGCAGGATGACAGGCAAAGGGTAGGATGACAAGCAAATTTTATGTAGACGCGCTTATGGAAAGCGCTGTCTCTCCATGGAGGAATAAAGATGATCAAGATCATTCTCAAAAAAGGTGAAGAGCGACGGCTCAAGGAGGGGCACCCCTGGGTCTTCAGCAACGAGATCAAGGAGATTCAAGGGGAGGGGGCGCCGGGTGTGGCCGCGGAACTGTTCGACGCCGGGGGGGGCTTTCTCGCTACCGGTTACTACAATGGCCGCTCCCTCATCGCCGCCCGTATCCTCTCCCGGCGCCGGGAAGATATCGACTCCCCTGAGTTTTTTGTGGATAAAATCCGACAAGCGCTGAATTACCGTGAGGCCGTCTGTACCGGCGAGGACAACTATCGGGTGGTCTATGGAGAGTCCGATTTCCTGCCGGGGCTGGTGGTGGACAGGTACGGCGATTACCTTGCCCTTCAGTTTCTCTCCGCCGGGATGGAGCTGCGCCGGGGGGCAATCGTTGCCGCGCTGACGGAGCTGTTTAATCCCAAGGGGATCGTGGCCCGCAACGACGTGGCCGTCAGGTCACTGGAGGGTTTGGAGGAAAAGGTGGAAGTCATCTCCGGTTCCATCCCCGAGATCGTGGAGGTGACCGAGCATGGGATTCGGCTTTTGGTGGATCTCATGGGGGGACAGAAGACCGGTCATTTTCTGGATCAGAAGGATAATCATCTCCTGTTGAAGGGGCGCTCCGCCGGGAAAGATGTCTTGGATCTCTTCTGCTACTCCGGGAGCTGGGCGCTCCATGCAGCGGAGTTCGGCGCCCGGTCGGTCCTGGGGATCGACATCTCCGAAAAGGCGGTGGCGTTGGCCCGGCGGCAGGCGGAATTGAACGGCATGACGGGTCGGGTCACCTTCGAGGCGGTGGACGCCTTTGCCCGGCTCCGGAGTCTGAGGGATGAAAAGCGGAGGTTCGGAGTCGTGGTGCTGGATCCGCCTGCTTTCGTGAAGAGCAAAAAGATGTTGAACGAAGCATTGAAAGGGTATGCCACCGTGAACCGGCGCGCCATGGAACTTCTGGAGGATGGGGGGTATTTGGTAACCTGCTCCTGTTCCTATCACCTGGGGCGGGAGCAGTTCCGCGATATCCTGGCCTCGGCGGCCCGGCAGGCCGGTCGGACCATGCGGCTGGTGACCACCGGTTTTCCCTCGCCGGACCATCCGGTGCTGCTGGCGGCTCCGGAGAGCGACTATCTGAAATGCTACCTTCTCCAGGCAGTCTGATCTCAGGTGATTCGCGACAAAGAACATACCCGACAGAAACCCGTTCACCCTTCGACAAGCTCAGGGCGAACGGATTCAGGTTTAATAACCGCCTTATTTTCCGTTCGTGGTGAGCCTGTCGAACCATGAACGGAAAATCGATA
>CAIYUY010000121.1 GCA_903929485.1 uncultured Desulfuromonadales bacterium | reverse complement strand
TTCCCATCCCGAACACGGAAGTTAAGCCTCTCTGGGCCGATGGTACTGCACGGGCAGCTGTGTGGGAGAGTAGGTCGCCGCCGGATTTTTAACACGAATGCCCCATCTCTTTAAGAGGTGGGGCATTTTTGCGTTCCCCGCAAGGTTGGAACATGTAGTGACGTGATAATTGTTTTACGGCAGGGGCGATCCTTGTGATCGCCCGATTCCATTAATACAGCTGGAATTTCCCTGCAAAAAATGGTAATAATCTTTTTTTTACTCGTGAACCATGGTTTTTAAATTCCGTTCTTCACCTTACCACGTAATCATAAGGAGTCAGTCCAATGGCCCGGATCACCCGTGCGCTTATCAGCGTTTCAGACAAGACAGGCATCGTTGAATTTTCACAAGAATTAGCCACCTACGGCATAGAGATCCTTTCCACCGGCGGAACCGCGAAATTGCTTCGTGACGCAGGCCTTTCAGTTAAGGATGTTTCCGAATTCACCGGATTCCCCGAGATGCTGGACGGTCGTGTCAAGACGCTTCATCCCAAGGTTCACGGCGGTATTCTTGGGATTCGTTCAAACCCCGAGCATGTGGCCACCATGAAGGCTCATGGCATCGAAAATATCGACATGGTTGTCGTGAATCTCTACCCCTTCGAGGCTACGGTGGCGAAAGCTGACTGTACCCTTGAGGATGCCATCGAGAACATCGACATCGGCGGCCCGACTATGCTCCGCTCCGCGGCCAAGAACAACGTTGATGTTACCGTTATTACCGATCCACAGGATTACCGTAGGGTCTTGGATGAGATGAAAAGTTCTTCAGGCGCCGTGGGGAAGGAGACGAATTTTCGATTAGCGGTGAAAGTCTATCAGCATACCGCCGCCTACGATGGAGCCATTTCCAATTGGTTGGGCCGCAAGCTGTCCGGGGAAGACGCCCAGTTCCCTCCTGCTCTGACTTTTCAGTTCTACAAAGCGCAGGGAATGCGGTACGGCGAAAACCCCCACCAGAGTGCGGCTTTCTACGTGGAGAAGGATGTACACGAGGCATCCATCGCCACCGCTCGTCAGATTCAGGGGAAGGAACTTTCCTATAATAATATCGGTGATACCGATGCGGCTCTTGAGTGCATCAAGCAGTTCTCGGAGGGACCGGCCTGTGTCATCGTAAAGCATGCCAACCCCTGCGGTGTTGCTATGGGCTCGAATCTTCTTGAAGCCTATGACCGCGCGCACAAAACCGATCCGGAATCGGCCTTCGGCGGGATCATTGCGTTCAATGGTGAACTGGATGGAGAGACCGCCAAGGCCATCTGTGACCGTCAGTTCGTGGAGGTCATCATTGCACCGACAGTCTCGGCCGAGGCAGGCGCGATAGTTGCGTCCAAGAAAAACGTCCGTCTTCTTGAGTGTGGTATCTGGCCGAGCCCGTCAGCGGCGCGATTGGATTTCAAGCGAGTCAATGGTGGTCTTCTCGTTCAAAACGCCGACCTGGACCTGTACTCCGGCTTGAAGGTTGTTACCAAGCGGCAGCCCACTGAGCAGGAAATGATTGACCTTCTCTTCACCTGGCGTGTCGCCAAGTTTGTTAAGTCCAATGCCATTGTCTATGGCAGGGACGGGATGACTATCGGTGTGGGGGCCGGTCAGATGAGCCGGGTCAACTCCGCTCGAATCGCGGCTATCAAGGCGGAGCAAGCAGGGCTGAACGTGACTGGAGCGGTCATGGCTTCCGACGCCTTCTTTCCTTTCCGTGACGGTATTGATAATGCCGCGTCCGTGGGGATTTCGGCGGTTATTCAGCCTGGAGGAAGCATGCGTGACGCCGAGGTGATTGCGGCGGCTGATGAACATGGGATGGCGATGGTGTTTACCTCCATGCGGCATTTTAGACACTGAAAAGGGGAGTTTCCATGAAAATTCTTGTTATCGGTTCCGGCGGACGGGAGCATGCGCTGGTCTGGAAAATCGCTCAATCTTCGCTTGTTACCCGTCTCTTCTGTGCTCCGGGAAATCCCGGGACAGCCGGTCTGGCGGAAAATATATCCTTAGCGGTGGATGATCTGGAGGGGCTCCTTGATTTTGCCATCCGGGAGGGGATTGATCTGACGGTGGTGGGGCCGGAACTACCTTTATCCTTGGGACTGACTGATCTGTTCCAGGAACAGGGGTTGATGGTTTTCGGAGCCAGAAAAAATGCCGCCATAATTGAGGGGAGCAAGGCGTTCTCCAAAGACCTCATGAAAAAATACGGGGTGCCCACGGCGGCCTATGAGGTCTTCACCGAGGTTGCTCCTGCGGTTGCCTTCATTGATCAGTTGGGGACTCCCATCGTCATCAAGGCCGATGGTCTGGCCGCCGGCAAAGGTGTCATTATCGCCCAAAACCGAGATGATGCGGTGACTGCCGTGAATGATATGCTTTCCGGGAACGCCTTCGGGGCAGCCGGGTCGCGGGTGGTCATAGAAGAGTTCCTGACAGGTGAGGAAGCGTCTTTTCTTGCCTTCACGGATGGAAAGAATCTTATCCCCCTTGCTACAGCCCAGGATCACAAGGCGATCTTTGACGGCGATCAGGGGCCCAACACCGGCGGCATGGGGGCCTACTCTCCTGCTCCGGTAGTGACGCAACTCATCCATGACAAGGCAATGAACGATGTCATGCGCCGGACGATTGACGGCATGGCGGCCGAGGGTCGAACCTATCGCGGTGTGCTCTACGCTGGGCTCATGATAAGCGGCGATGAGGTCAGGACTTTGGAGTTCAATGCCCGTTTCGGTGATCCCGAGTGCCAACCTCTTCTCATGCGTCTTAAATCCGATATCGTGCCGGTCCTCCTCGCGGTGGCGGAGGGGGATATCAGCGGCATGCAATTGGAATGGCATGATGACGCCGCAGTCTGCGTTGTCATGGCGGCTGCCGGGTATCCTGGCGACGTACTAAAGGGGGATATAATCTCCGGACTTGGCGAAGCGGCGAAGATTCCTGATCTATTTGTCTTTCATGCCGGCACTGCGGTGAGGGGGGGGGATTGTGTCAGCAATGGTGGCCGCGTTCTCGGAGTTACCGCCCGCGGAGTAACGGTGCAGGACGCAATCAGCCGAGCTTATGAAGGGGTAAAAGAAATTACCTGGCAGGGAGTTCAGTATCGCAAGGATATCGGACATAAGGCGATAGAACGGGTACAGGGGACCGGCAAAACCGTGAACCCTGAATCCTGAACCTCGATCCTCGAACCTCGAACCTTTTTTGAGCATGGAGACATTATGAAACCACAGGTTCTTATTGTCATGGGGAGCGATTCCGACCTTCCTGTTATGAATGAAGCTGCGACTATACTCTCGGAGTTTGGTGTTCACTTTGAGAAACGAATCTCTTCCGCACACCGTGCGCCGAAAAAAACTGCGCTCCTTGCCTCGGAAGCCGCGGGTCGCGGGATAAAAATTATAATCGCCGGAGCCGGCATGGCTGCCCATCTCGCAGGGGTAATCGCCGCGGAAACTATTCTGCCGGTCATCGGTGTCCCCATCGGCGGCGGAGCGTTGGGCGGGGTCGATGCTCTTTATGCCACGGTGCAGATGCCTGGCGGTATCCCCGTGGCGACAATGGCCATCGGTAAGGCCGGCGCCAAAAACGCCGCTCTATTCGCGGTGGCTATTTTCGCTCTCTCCGATCAGGAGCTGATGAAAAAACTTGTTACCTACCGCCAACGGATGGCGGCTGAGGTTGACGAGAAGGATGTGGCGATTAACTGTTTGTGACAGGGTTAATTTTCCTGATCAGTCGGACCGTTTAGATTTAACCTTTTTTCTTGACAGGATAGAGCCTCTTGTACTATTATTCGCGCACTTTTGATTAATAATAAAACAGTTAGAGGAGTTACCATGAAAAAAATGATCGCCCTTGTCGCAGCTCTTACCTTCATCGGCTCGGTATCGGCCATGGCGGCGGATACCGACACTCTTACCTTTAACGCCAGCATGGGAACGGTAACCTTTCCGCACAAAAAACACCAGGAGACGGTGAAGGGGGAGTGCAAGACTTGCCATGGAGATAAGGGGCCTGGTAAGATTGAAGGATTTAGCAAGGAATGGGCGCATAAAAAATGCAAAGATTGTCACGCCGAAAGAAATGTCGGCCAGGACGCAAAGTGCAAATTCTGTCATAAAAAATAGTCCGGGCAGACCGTAGCAGGCCGGAAAATGAAGAGGGATAACAAGAAATTGTTATCCCTTTTTCTTGTCACGGATAAAAATTAGCAATAATTATTTTTCTTTTTTCGGCACAATCCTGTATATGTTTAGTTTCGGATACGAGTCCTGATACGGGCCTGTTCCTCATCTCATACAGAGGAGAACGTTTTTGTCTACCAAGAATAGTGGTTTTCTTCAGTCCCTGTGGGACTTCTTCTGCTCTCTGAAGCTTGCAATCTCCCTGATCATCACGCTTGCCGTCACCTCCATCTTCGGCACGATCATCAAACAGGGGGGGACTGTTGACGAACTCCAGAGAGAGTACAGCGCCGGCGCCATCAAACTGTTTAGCGCCCTTGACCTCTTCGATATGTACCATTCCTGGTGGTTCATCACGTTGCTCTACATTTTCACCGTAAATCTGACCGCCTGCTCCATCAAGCGGCTCCCTCGCGTCTGGAAGCTTGCCTCCACACCCACACCGCTCCTGGATGTTGGTCTGGAAAAGTCCCTTTCCAATCTGTATGTCTTTACGGCCAAGGGGGCGACACCCCAGCAGTTGAAGGAGCGGATGACAGCGTTCCTCAAGGCGAATTTCGGTGATCCTACCGTGACCGAACGGGATGGCGAGATTCATCTCTTTGTTCAGAAAAGCCCCTATAGCCGGCTTGGCGTGTATGTGGTTCATCTGAGTATCATCGTTGTCTTCATCGGCGCAATTCTTGGTTCATTGTTCGGGTACAAGGCCTACGTCAACATCCCCGAGGGGGGGGATATTGACAAGGTCACTACTCGCGCCGAGAAAGATATCCCCCTGGGCTTCAAGCTCCGCTGCGACAAGTTCACTGTCACCCTGTACGATACCGGCGCACCCAAGGAGTTCAGAAGTCTGCTCACGATCATTGACAACGGTCAGGAGATTATCAAGCGACGACCAACCATCGTAAACGATCCTCTTACCTATAAGGGAATCACCTTCTATCAGTCCAGTTACGGCCCTTCGGGAGACGCGACCTTTCACCTGACGGCCAAGGCTCGAAACGGTGCGTATTCCGTCCCGCTTACTCTGCGCCAGGGAGAGAGCGCCAAGCTGGCGGACGGCTCCAAGGTTCAGGTGGTGGAATCAACCCAGGAAGTCGGACCCATGATGCCTGGTTTTTCCGGTCCCGCAGCCAGGGTTGAATACACACCGGTTGGGAAGGCGCCGCAGGTTTTCGTTGTCTTCAAGGATTTCCCGAATTTCGATGAACAGCGTGGCGGAGACGTCATCTTTACCTTCATCGCCAGCGACGCCAAATTCTTCACCGGACTACAGGTGGCCAAAGACCCGGGAGTCGGGGTCGTTTGGCTCGGTTGCGCTCTGATGGTTATCGGGATCTGTATCGCCTTTTTCATGTCCCACAAAAGGGTCTGGATACGCATCACCGGGGCCCGCGTGGTCTTTGGCGGTTCAGCAAGTAAGAATCCCGCCGGATTCGGAATCATCTTTGATGGCCTGGTTGACAAGTTGAAGCATGCGGAGAAACTGTAACGCCTCAGCAGGTAGTATTGTTGCCTGAATCACAGTATCATTCGGAGGAGTATATTCATGACAAGTTCGTTGATGTTCAATGTCACTACCTTTGCTTACCTGATATCCATGTTGCTTTTTTTCGCCTTCCTGGCCAGTAGAAGCAAGATTGTTGGGATCGGGGGGAGTCTTGCTGCCTATGTCGGTTTCATCGCCCAGACCGTAGCCATCGGACTTCGTTGGAATGAGTCCTATCTGCAGGGACATGGTCACGCCCCGCTTTCCAACTTGTACGAATCGGTGGTCTTTTTTTCCTGGACCATTATCCTGATCTTCGGCATCCTGGATATGAAGTATAAGTATAGGATAATAGGAGCTTTTGTTGTCCCTTTCGCGCTGCTCGGGATGGCGTGGGCGCAGCTTAGTCTGGAAAGCAACATCGAGCCGTTGGTTCCGGCCCTGCAGAGCAACTGGCTCCTCTATCATGTGATCACCTGTTTCCTCGGGTATGCCTGCTTTGCCGTGGCCTGCGGTATTTCCATCATGTACTTGATCAAGATCAAATCGGAAAGCGCCGACAGCAATTCGGCTGCGGGAGGTATCGTCTCCACCTTCCCGTCGGCGCGCATACTGGATGACATGAATTATCGAGCAATCATGATCGGCTTTCCGCTCTTGACCCTGGGTATTATTACCGGGGCTGCCTGGGCTAACTACGCTTGGGGGACTTACTGGAGTTGGGATCCCAAGGAGACCTGGTCTCTCATCGTCTGGTTCGTCTACGCCGCATTCCTTCATGCTCGGATCACCCGTGGTTGGGTGGGGAAGCGGGCGGCTTGGCTCTCCATTATCGGTTTTGCGGCCACTATTTTCTGTTACTTGGGGGTCAACCTTTTTCTGTCGGGGCTCCATAGCTATGGCGGTTCCCGTTAGTTACCACAGGTAGTTGACGGCAGCCCGCGGTTGGAATATGGCGACCTTCTCCGTAGTGGGACGATTTCAGTACAAAAAAGGTGAATAAAAAAAGCCGGGTTATCCGGCTTTTTTTTCGTGAGTGGACCCATGATCCGTTTTTCAGTGATCATACCGGTTAAGCCGGGAGGTTTCGTCAAGGCCCTTGAACAGTTCAAGAGTCTGAAGTATCCATCCTTGGGGTATGAGGTTCTGATCGCCCAAGGGTACAGTCCCAGTCATCAGAGAAATCGGGCCGCAACCGAGGCTTCGGGAGATATCCTGTACTTCCTGGATGATGACTCACTGGTGGCTCCCGGCTTTCTTGAGATAGCCGCCCGGCGATATGAAAATCCCTCTGTTGCCGTTGTGGGTGGGCCTTCACTGACACCGGATTCGGATTCGCTGCTCCAGCATGCCTTCGGCATGGTTTTCGTCTCTCGGTTTGGAGGAGGGGGGGTGAGAAACCGTTACCGATGCCATGGCGCTGTCCGCGCCACCGGCGAGCATGAGCTGATACTCTGCAACCTCAGTTTTCGGAGGGAGCTATTTGAGGAATTCGGCGGCTTCGATGAGCGGCTTTATCCCAATGAAGAGAATGAGCTGATGGACCGGATAGCGGCGGTAGACCGGCTTTTGATCCATGACCCGGGGTTGGCAGTGGAACGAAGCCAGCGCCGCACTCTCGGAGCTTTTACACGCCAACTCTACGGTTATGGAAGGGGCCGAGCCGAACAGACGATCATCAGCGGCAGAATCAAGTGGATTGCCTTTGCGCCGATGCTTTTCGTTATCTATCTAGCGATGTTACCTTTATTATATAACCTGCTCATCTTCCTTCCCCTGGCCCTGTATCTCCTCATGTCGCTGCTCTTCGCGCTGCGCGAGGGGAAAAGGACGCGTCAGTTACTGCCGGTTTCGCTTCTCCCTGCTCTTTTCATGCTCTTCCACTGCGCTTTTGGCGTTGGAATGATCCGGGGGTTTCTTCTCTATCCGTTCCGGAAGAGCATTACGCTCTCGGAAGAGGTGACGATTCGACGGATAAAGTCCTTCGACGAATCCTTTCCGGCATAAGGTTTCACCCACTACACCGGTCTCCGGTTCCGGTAGTTATAAGGATTATCCGTGGACGTCAGCATAGTTGTACCGCTCTATAACGAGGAAGAGAATATTCGCACCCTCTGCGAAAAGGTCACCGCCGCCCTGTCCGGAGTTGAATTTACCTGGGAATTAATTCTGATTGATGACGGCTCCGGTGATGGCTCCGGGGCCATCCTCAAGGAAGTTGCGGAGCGCGATCAGCGGGTGAAGGTTATCCGTTTTCGGCGCAATTTCGGGCAGACTGCCGCCATGGCCGCCGGGTTCGATGCGGCTAGCGGTGAGGTGGTAATCCCCATGGACGGGGATTTGCAGAACGATCCGCTTGATATTCCGGCACTTTTTTCCAAAATACATGAAGGGTATGATGTTGTTTCCGGTTGGCGCAAGGATCGAAAGGATACCTTTATCAATCGGAAACTCCCCTCCATCATCGCCAACGGGATCATCTCCCGGATGACCGGAGTCCACCTCCACGATTACGGCTGCACCCTCAAGGCTTACCGCCGGGAAGTTCTGGACGGGATCAACCTTTACGGTGAGATGCACCGTTTTGTGCCTGCCCTGGCCTCCCAGGTGGGGGCCAAGGTGACGGAGATCCCGGTGCGGCATCATCCGCGGTTGTTCGGAACCAGCAAGTACGGCATCTCCCGCACCGTTCGGGTGGTTCTTGACCTGATGACCGTCATGTTTCTTCTCCAGTACTCAACCAAGCCGATCCAACTCTTCGGGCGATGGGGAATCTACACTCTCTTTGCCGGAGGTGTCAGCGGTGCATTGACCCTCTACATGAAGTGGTTCGACCATATTAACATGAACCGCAACCCGCTCCTTATTCTCACCGCCTTCCTCCTCTTCATGGGGGTGCAGTTCATCGTCCTCGGCCTGCTGGGGGAATTGAACGCCCGGACCTATTACGAGGCCCAGGGGAAACCGATCTATGTGGTGCGGGAACGGCTTAACTGCGGGGACTAGGGACCAGGTGGGACTAGGGACCAGGGAATGGTAAAGTCTGGAATCTGTAACAAGGAAATGGCCAGGGCGGAGGCAGTGAATGCGGGATCATGAGGATTCAGATGTCTGGAAAGTCGGCATGGATCTGGTCACCGATATCTATACGGCCACCCTGACTTTTCCAAAGGCGGAAATGTATGGCCTTTCCAGCCAAATGAGGCGAGCTGCGGTTTCAGTCCCTTCGAATATCGCCGAAGGTGCTACGAGGCAGAGCGAAAAAGAATTCATTCAGTTCCTCTGTATTGCTCTGGGAAGTGCCTCTGAACTTGAAACACAGGTCCTCATGGCGGAAAGGCTTCGCTATCTAGATTCTGCTGCGCCCATTCTTACCCGTATCGACTCTGTTACAAGGCTGCTCAACGGTCTCATTCGCTATTACCGGAACAAAGAGTGAAGTCTCGTTCTCAGTTTTTCCCCAGTCCCCAGTCCCCAGTCCCCAGCATCAAGACGCTTCGCGTCTTGATGCTGGCGCCGACTCCTTTTTTTTCCGACCGGGGGTGCCATGTCCGTATCTATGAGGAGGCTCGCGCCCTCATTGAGCTGGGGCATAAGGTGGAGCTCATCACTTACCACCTGGGGCGGGATATGCCGGGGATTACCACCCACCGGATTCCCCCCATCCCCTGGTACCGGAAGCTGGAGGCCGGCCCCTCCTGGCACAAGCCGTATTTGGACATCCTTCTGCTCTTCAAGGCTCTGGCCGTGGGGCGACGTTTTGCGCCGGACCTGATTCATGCTCATCTTCACGAGGGGGCATTTCTGGGTATCTTCCTGAAGCTGTTACTGAGGGTCCCGCTCCTCTTCGACTGCCAGGGAAGCCTTACCACCGAGATCGTGGATCACGGTTTCTGCCGCCGGGAATCACTCCTGGGGCGGATTTTTCAGGTGCTTGAACGTTTCATAAATGGTGGCGCGGATTGCATTATAACCAGTTCCACCCCCGGCGCCGCTGCCCTGGTTGATCTCTGGAAGATCCCTGCCGGGCGGGTTACTCCGCTTATCGACGGGGTCAATACCGATGAATTTCGTCCCGGGGACCGTGATGGGGCCCGACGTGAACTGGCGCTTCCCGACGCTGTTCCGGTGGTGGCCTTTCTGGGGCTCTTCAACCGTTATCAGGGGATGGATCTCCTCCTGGAGGTGATCGCCGGCTTGCGGGATAAGGGGACTCCTGTCCATTTCCTCCTCATGGGTTTTCCCGACGGGAAGTATCGGCGACTGGCCCAGAAGATGGGGATCGGGGAGATGATTACCTTCACCGGGCGGGTTGACTATGGAGAGGCGGCCCGTCATCTGGCTGCCGCCGATGTGGCGATCTCCCCGAAAATTTCGCTCTCCGAGGCCAACGGCAAGCTCTTCAACTATCTGGCTTGCGGCCTCCCCTGCCTGGTCTTCGATACCCCCATTAACCGAGAGATTCTCGGTGACTGCGGCGTCTATGCCCGCTATGGAGATGCCGCCGATTTTACGGCTCTGTTGGTGGCTCTGTTGGAAGATCATCAGCTTCGGGCACGATTGGCCACGGCGGGTCGCCTCAAGGCGGAACGGGAGTACTCGTGGCAGGGTCGTGGCAGGGAACTGGCGGTACTGTATCGCCGCCTGTTGAAGGAAAAGGATGCTCCGTCGTGAATTTCAGAGTCACTATTGATTTTTTCCCCGGGGGGAGTTCGTTTTGTTTTTTTGTACATCGGTTTTAAAAACGTATTGGTGCAACTTAAAAGAGAATGTCAGCCGAGGGAACGATGCCTAAAAAAGGCGAAATTGATTATCTGCATACTCTCGGCGCAAATGGGCTTATTCATGCGTTGAATAAACCTTTTTCCGACAGTGACTGTGGTCGCTATCTTACCGATCTGGGTACCATCATGATGCTCCTTCCCGCACCTCCGGCCAGGCTTCTTGATTTGGGCGCAGGGTCGGGTTGGACAAGTTGCTTTTTTGCCTTGCGAGGGTATGATGTTGTCGCGCAGGATATCGCGGACGATATGGTAGAACTTATGGAAAGAAATAAGGAAAAATATGGAATAGACAATATGAAATCAGTTATAGACGATTATGAATTTCTTCAATTCAAGGATGAGTTTGATTGCGCCGTTTTCTATGATTGTCTTCATCACGCAGAGGATGAATATAAAGCTTTACTCTCTGCCTATAACTCCCTTAAATCCGGTGGAATTTTGATCACAGCCGAGCCGGGAACCGGACATGCCGCGTCTCCTGACGCAGTGCGCGCCATGGCGGATTTCGGAGTAACTGAAAAAGATATGCCGCCACGCAAAATTATTGAAATAGCTCGAACTATCGGATTCCGTGCTTCTACCGTTTACCAGCGTAACTTCGCGCCGGCGCCACTATATCCTCTCTTTTCCCTGAATACCATAACGGCGCTGATTCGCATTCTATCAGGCCGGTTAAGAGTAAGACATGATTGCTGTAGTCATTTCGTGGTGCTCACTAAATAATAGGATCATAGTTGACTTTTAGAGGGATGCATGCGAGTTACCGAAACGGAAAAGTATTATCGAGAGAATTCCGCTGAGTTGGGATGGGGTCCCGAGATTGCCAAGCTGGACAGTGAGAGACTCCGCATGCTGGATCGGCATGTTGCCGGTCCCAAAATACTTGATGTCGCATGTGGAAGCGGCATTTATACCGATTACTTGGCGAAGCGTGGTTTTGATGCCTGGGGCATCGATCTGGTTGCTGATTTTATTGAAAAAGCCAAGACCACCAAGCAGGGGACGTACCTCCAGGGTGAAGCAGACAGGCTTCCTTTCGCCGATGGTGAATTCGATACGGTGCTGTTGTTCGATATCCTGGAGCACGTGGATGATGCGGTGTTATTGCGCGAGGCAAAACGGGTGGCCTCAAAAAGGATACTGGTTAATGTCCCAAGAAAAGCGGATAAGGCCTTGGAGCAACGAGGTATCGTCTTTGGTCATTATGTGGACAAGTCACATCTCAGGGAGTACACGGAGGAGAGTCTTCGTCTGCTTGCCCTTGACTCCGGAGTTGACATCGTTTGTCTGCAAGGGATTAATCCGTTAAAGCCGCTGGAAATTTTCAGGGGCACTTTCTCCGGAAATCCGGTCTTGAAGAAGTTGATTAAATGTTTCATAACAGTATCGATGAAAAGCGGGTTTTATCCCCAAGGTATTTTCGCGGTACTTGAAAAACGAAAGTGAACCTATCATCCATGAACGTTATCGTTGACATCCCGTTGCTTGTGCCTATTCTCTTCTATGGTAAGCCCCGTACAGGCATTGCCAGGGCTATAGAAAGCACCCTGGAGGAAATAGCCAAGGGAGACGGATGTGATCTGACGTTCAGTGTGGCAAATAATATCGAGCAATTCGTCCAGGCTTCCGTGGCTCTCTCCACTCATGGGGTTCTCGGGGAGATTCCTTTCTGCCGGCCGGGTAATGGGCTGTTGCAATGGGTTGTGCGGGTAGCCGCCGCCATCTATCCTCACCCGGATTCAGTCCGGTTACAAAAAGTTCGAAGACGTGTCATCTCCTTTCTGCTCAAGAGATGTAACCTTTTGTACCATTCACTCGACTCGGGTTCCCTGGGGAAGGCGGATATTTTTCACTCTACTTTTTTTCCTCTTCCCCAGTTCATCCGGAGCGGACCTTCACTGCAGCGTTTTATCACCATCTACGATATGATACCGGCGCTTTATCCCAATTATTTTGAACCATCTACTACGAGGATTTTTGGGAATGTTCTTCGGAGTATCCGTCCCGATGACTGGGTCATAGCCATTTCAGAGTCCACCAAGAATGACTTCTGTAACCTGACGGGATTTGACCCGTCCCGAGTCTTCGTAACTCCTCTTGCGGCGTCAAAACGGTTTTACCGTTGCGATGATTCCCAGAAAAACAGTGACTTACGACGCCGATACCGGATCCCGGACGGCCCCTATGTCTTGAGTCTCTGTACTCTGGAGCCACGCAAAAATATCGACCATACGATCCGCTGCTTTGTCCGGACCGTCGGTGAACAACGAATTCCCGATCTTAATCTCGTCTTGGTGGGAACCAAGGGATGGGATTTTGACCGGATTTTTGCCGAAATTACCAATGATTCCGAGATGCAAAAACGGATTGTTGTCACGGGGTATCTTCCCGATGAGGATCTCGCTTCGCTCTACAGCGGGGCCATGATGTTCGTTTACCCCTCTCTCTATGAAGGCTTCGGCCTCCCCCCCCTGGAGGCAATGCAGTGCGGTGTTCCGGTGATTACATCAAACAGTTCTTCTCTACCGGAGGTGGTGGGTGACGCCGGGTTGTTGGTTTCACCTACTGATGCCGATGCTCTCTGTCAGGCGCTCTGGGATATTTACGGGAACAGTGAACTACGTGGGGAGATGGGGCTGAAATCGGTGAAACGGGCGGCTCTGTTCAGTTGGGAGCAGTGCGGCCGTGATACGGTAGCCGCCTACGTGAGCGCCACCGGAGCGAAGAGTTCGGGTAGTAAGTAACGCATTTTTAGTCAGTTGCAGTTCCATGCACGAAAAGACCGTTACTGGTCCGTTCCCGCGCAAGGAGTTGCCGCGACAGACCAGTGGATCTATCGGAAGGGGAGGGAGTGTGACTGTTCTCGTTAAGCGTACTCTTCGTTTTCTGGGGTTTGATCGGGCCGTCAGTTTCGGCATCCTGGCGCGGCTTTGGAGCCTGCTGGCCGGACCGGTGACCATGATGGTTGTCGCCTCAGGTTTTACCCCGGAAGAGCAGGGTTTTTACTATACTTTCGGCAGTCTGCTGGCGCTTCAGGTTTTTTTCGACCTGGGTCTGATGTTTGTCATCTCGCAGTTTGCCAGTCACGAATTCGTCCATCTGACATGGGGAGCGCGCGGAAGAGTCGAGGGGGAATCCGGCGCTTTAATGCGTTTCACCGATCTCTTGCGCAAGGCTGTCCTTTGGTTCGGCATTGCATCACTTCTGCTGATAATTATCCTTATTCCAGCTGGTTATATCTTCTTCGGGGAGAAAGGCGCTGTTTCGTTTTCCTGGCGCCTCCCCTGGACTCTGGCCGTAATCGGCACGGCGCTCAATTTGTTTGTGACACCGTTTTTCGCCGTCATCATGGGCAGTGGCGATGTGGTGACAATAAACAAAAGGGATCTGGCCGGTACGGTGCTAGGCTCCATCCTCTGCTGGCTTGTCATTGGCCTTCATGGAGGTCTCTATGCCGCGGTCGCGGTAAATCTGGGCGGGTTATGTATTGCCTGGGGCTATCTTTTGAGCAAACGTCCTGAACTTCTCAGAGCGGCAGTGGAGGGGCTTTTTACCCGAGGGGACTCTGTTCCCAAGGGGGTGGCCCTTTCCTGGTGGGGAGAAGTTTGGCCGATGCAGTGGCGCATGGGAATATCGTCCGGCGCCGCCTATTTTATTTTCCAACTATTTACTCCTATCCTGTTTCACTTTCACGGAGCTGTTGTCGCCGGCCAGATGGGGCTTACCATGACGGCCGGCAATGCCCTGCTGGCAACCGGAATGACACTCATTTCCGCTAAAAATCCCGAATTTGCAAAGCTTGTGGCTCTTTCCGCTTGGAGTCGGCTCGACAATCTCTTTTCCATAGTCCTTCGTCAGGCAGTACTGATCGTTGCGTTCGGCGCCTTGTTGGGGAGTGGCTTGATTTGGGCATTGCAGGGTGGAGGGTATGCACTGGGAAAGAGGTTTATACCTGTACAGTGCGCCTCGGTTTTCTTTGCAGCAGTCACTCTTCAAGTAGCCGCGGCTGCGTTTGCGATCTACGTGCGGTCGCATAAAATCGATCCTTTCGTCTGGGTGACTTTGGTCCTATCCCTGGTGCAAGGTGCGGCTCTCATTTTTCTTGGGGAAAAATATGCCATAGCGGGCGTTGTCTGGGTTTATTTAATGGTATCGGCATGCCTGCTGTTACCATCCTTTGTCCGGATATGGCTGAAGTGCCGTAGAGAGTTACACGGACTTTAGCCGGGTGAATAAATGAAAATAGCTGTCTGGCACAATCTTCCCAGTGGCGGTGGGAAACGGGCGCTCCATCAGCATGTTAAGGGGCTTACCCAGCGGGGACACGAGATCGAGACTTGGTCTCCACCTGGCGCCGATCAGAGCTATCTTCCCCTTTCGGATCTTGCACGGGAGCATTTAGTCCCGCTGGCGTGGGAGCATGTCACCAAGAAGGGGCTCCCGGGGAAGATTCGCGGCGCCTGTCTGGACACCTTTGCCATGATCCGGGCCTTTGAGGAGCATTGCCGCCTTTGCGCAAAAGAGATCAACGGGGGGGGATTTGATCTCCTGTATGCCGCCTCCAGCAGATACATGGCGGTGGCTCCCATGGGACGATATGTGACCATTCCCAAGCTTCTCTACCTGCAGGAACCGTCCCGCCCTCTCTACGAGGCGCTGCCGAACCTTCCCTGGGCGGCCCCGGAACTTGGAACCGGCGCCTGGAAGAAACCAAGAGCAGTTGCCGAGTTTCTTGGTGATTTCGTTTATGTTCACGGACTCCGCTACCTGGTTCGTGAGGAGTTGCGCAACATTCGAGCCTATGACGCGGTGCTTGCCAATTCCTATTTCAGCAGGGAGAGCATCCTTAGGGCCTATGGCGTGAATTCCTCCGTCTGTTATCTGGGGGTCGACCTTGAGAATTTTAGTAAGCAGGATGTTGTGAAGGACGGCACCGTCATCGGTGTCGGGTCGTTCAATCGGGCGAAGAATATTGAGTTTGTCATAAGGGCGTTGGGGCAGGTGAGCGACCCGCGCCCCCCGTTGATCTGGATCGGTAATTATGCTTCTCCCAACAGCTATCTGAACGAACTGCGGACTCTTGCCCGGGAGCTACAGGTGGAGTTTATCCCAAAAAACATGATCAGCGACCGGGAGATGATACAGCTGCTTAACCGGTCACTCATGATGCTCTACGCGCCGCGTCTGGAACCGTTCGGCCTGACCCCTCTTGAGGCCAACGCCTGCGGTGTTCCGGTGGTGGCGGTGGCGGAAGGGGGGATCAGGGAGACCGTTCTGGACGGGGTCAATGGCCTGTTGGTGGACCCGGACGAAGCAGCCATGGCCCGAGGGGTGGAGCAGTTGCGGGATGACCCGATTTATGCCGGCGCTCTGGGGGATAACGGGTGGAAAGGCGTCAGGGAAAAATGGTCTCTGGAGAGCTCCATAGATCGGATCGAGGGAAAGCTCTTGCAGGTTCTTACCGCGGCACGGAGTTGAGATGACAGAGCCGCAACAGCTCATCTCCGTACTTCTCGCCACCTACAACGGCGGCCGGTTCCTCCGGGAACAGCTGGATTCCATCTACGCCCAGAGCTGGCGCAACATGGAGGTGATCGCCGGGGATGACTGCTCTTCCGACGATACGGTGGCGATTCTGGAGGAGTACCGGCGTAGTCATGGCCTCCGGTACGAGGTCAACAGGGATAATGTGGGGTTTCTCCGGAATTTTGAGAAGCTTTTCTCTGCCTGCCGGGGGGAGTTCATCGCCTTGGCCGACCAGGATGATGTCTGGCTTCCGGAGAAGCTGGAACGGCTTATGGCGGGAAGAGGAACTGCTTCACTTGTTTATTCCGACGCCTCGCTGATAGACGCCCGGGGACGCGAACTTCCCGGCGCTCTCATGGCAACGTCCGGCGTTCAAGCTGTGAGTGGTCACAATTTTAACTATTTGGTCTGTAACTCCTGCGTCACCGGTTGCACGGTGCTGTTTCGGCGTGAGCTCCTTGATGTGGCGCTCCCTATCCCTGAGTGTGAAATCTTCCACGACTGGTGGCTGGCGCTGGTGGCGTCCAAAACGGGAGGGGTAAGCTACCTTCCCCAAAAGCTTGTCAATTACCGGCAGCACGGCGCCAATCAGGCAGGAGTCAGTCGGAAGAGCGATCTGGTCAGCCGGATCGGGGCGCATCTGGGGAGTGAGACCCGGCGTCGGAAAGCGGCGTATTACGGCTTGCTGCGGGATCGCGGCGCTCTGCTGCCGCTCCTGGGAGAGCGCCTGGCGCTGACCGGTTCCGAGCTCATTTTTCTCCGTGACATGGAGCGGTACGGCAGTAGCCTGCTGGATTCCCGGCCGCACCTTTCGTCGCTCCTTCTGGCCTGGCGTCATCGGGGTAGACTTTTCCCCATGGCCACTCCTGTAGAGCGCCTGTTTTTCATCGCCAGCTCGCTGGTTAAATAAGTCCGGTTCATACCGCAGGGTTACAGATGCCTTTACACGAAACCACTCCGGATCATTCGCTCTTCGGACGTCTCCGGAGCCTTCTCCTCAACCGCTATTCCCTTGCCTTTCTCTATCTTCGGGGGAACGGCCTCGAGATCGGAGCTCTCCATAATCCACTGAAGGTATCGCCACGGGCAAAGGTCCGGTACGTGGACCGGATGACCGTGGCCGATCTCCGGCTTCAGTATCCCGAGTTGAAAAAGAAAAAACTGGTGCCGGTGGATTTTGTCGCCGACGGGGAACTGCTGGAGAGTGTTGACGACTCCTCCCAGGATTTCGTCATCGCCAACCACTTTTTGGAGCATTGCCAGAATCCGCTCCTGGCCCTGGAGAATATGTTCCGGGTGCTCCGGTCGGAGGGAATCCTTTATCTGGCGCTACCGGACAAGCGTTATACCTTTGACCGGCAGCGCCCTCTGACCTCACTGGAACACCTGCTGGAGGATTACCGGGAAGGTCCCGACTCCTCCAGGTGGGAACATTTCCTGGAGTGGGCCACCTTGGTGAACGGTGTGACAAACCAGGGAGCAGCGGAGCTTCAGGCGGAAGAGCTGATGGCGAAGAACTATAGCATCCACTACCATGTCTGGAGTCAGTTCGAGATGCTGGAGCTGCTGCATCTGCTCCGGCAGCAACATCCGCTTGATATCGAGATCATGCTCCGGCGCAAGGACGAGGTGATCTTCATCATCCGGAAGGGGGCTTAAGTGAACGGCTTGTCCCCCCGAATCGCGGCTGTGGTGGTCCTGTATCGCCCCGGAGAAGAGGTTCCGGGCAACATCCGGACCTGGGTCGGTCAGGTGGAGGTCGTCTACGCCGTGGACAACAGTGACAGCGGCGACGGTTCTTTTGTCCGGTGTCTTGCTTCTCTGGGGAGCGTGATCTATCTCCCTCAAGGTGAAAACGTGGGGATCGCCACTGCTCTCAATATCGGGGCTACGCGGGCAGTTGACGACGGGTACGATTGCCTCCTCACCATGGACCAGGACAGCCGGGCGGCTGATGGTCTGGTGGCGAGACTTGTTGCCTGTCGGGGCGCGGGGGAGGGGAGCGCCCCGGGGATCGTCGCCCCCTTTCATCTGACCCGCGCCGTCCGTCGCCCACCTCCCGATACGGAGTGGAGCGAGGCCATGACCCCCATGACCTCCGGTTGCCTGCTGGATCTGGCTGCGTGGCAGGCGGTGGGGCCGTTTCGGGACGATTTTTTCATCGATTTCGTGGACAATGAGTACTCCCTCCGCCTCCGGCGCCGGGGTTTCCGGGTCGTCCGGGCCAACCGGGCGATCCTCACTCATGAGGTTGGTGACATCACCCGCCATGGCCCCCTCATTGCCACCAACCATTCGCCGCTACGCCGTTACTACAAGAGCCGGAATCGGTTCGTGGTGTTTGGGGAGTATCTGACCACCTTTCCCGGTCACTGCTGCTTCGACCTGGTTCGCCTGACCAAGGAGATCGGGAGCATCATCCTGTTCGAGGCAGAAAAAACGGCTAAACTCTCCATGATCTGGAGGGGGTGGCGTGATTATCGGCGGGGACGGATGGGGAAATTCTCCGGAACCGTCTGATTCATTTACTTGACTTCTTTTTCGGTCAAGCGCATTATTCTTACCATATTCTTACCTGGAAGGGAGGTCCTATGGAATCCGTCGCTCTTTCCAGCAAGGGGCAGTTCGTGCTCCCCAAGGCAATCCGTGACCGGCACCAGTGGCAGGCCGGCACCAGACTGGTAGTCATAGATCGTGGTGACGAGGTGGTAATCAAGGCTGCCGAACCGTTCGCGGCAACGGAATTGGAGTCATGTTGTGCGCCGTCCGTTTATTCGGGAAGAGTTCTCTCTCTTGACGATATGGATCGCGCCGTGGCTGAGCAGGCGGGCAGGGGCAAATGATCGCAGTAGATATTAATATCCTCGTTCGGTATGCCGTCAAGGATGATCGTTTGCAGACGGTTGCCGCTACGGAATTTCTCAAGAATAATACCACCCTGATCCTCAAAACGGTTCTGCTTGAACTCGCCTGGGTTTTGTCTTCGGTGTCCGGATACAATCTCCCCCGAAACGTGGTTGTTGAGCGTCTGCGCCATATCTGTGGTCTTCCTACCATTACGGTGGAGGACGCCACAGTTGTGGCGCAGGCGATCAACTGGTATGAGCAGGGGATGGATTTCGCCGATGCCCTCCACTTGGCGCAATGCGCCACCTCTGCCGGTTTTGCCACCATGGATAAACGGTTGATTGCCGCCGCCGCAACATGCGGTGTGACGTCCGCCATTCTGGAGGTTGCCTGACAGGGCGAAACCATGAAGATTGTCTTTCTCGCACCATTCGGTATCCGTCCCAAGGGGACCGTAATTGCCCGGATGATCCCGCTGGCGGCGGAGCTCCAGGGGCTGGGACACCGGGTTACCATTATCGCCCCCCCCTATACCAACCCGGAGGATTCGGGTAAAACGGAAATAGTCCGTGGGGTGACGGTGAGAAACATCACCCTGGGGCCCGGTTCGGGAGCGTTAATCGCGCCGCTGTTGGCCCACCGGATCTTCTGGATGGCCAAGGAAGAGCGGCCCGACCTGGTCCACCTCTTCAAGCCAAAGGGGTATGGCGGTATTGCCGCAATGGTCCATCTCGCCTGCCGTCGGCTCGGTTTTCAGCTCCCACCTTTATTAGTGGACAGTGACGACTGGGAAGGGAAGGGGGGGATGAACGACCTGACCTCCTATTCCCCGGCGGAAAAGATTGTCTTCGGCGTTCAGGAGATGTGGCTCCCCCCACGTGCCGCCGGGGTCACGGTGGCCAGCAGGAGCCTCCAGACCATGATCTGGGGAAGGGGGATTCCACCGGTTAGAGTTCTCTATCTTCCCAATGGTGTTGATGATATCCCCCCTGGCGACGGTAGTCGGGTGAGGAAAAAACTAGGGATTCCCCTGGATGCGCCGCTCCTTCTCCTGTATACCCGCTTCTTCGAGTTCAGCCAGGCAAAGCTTCATTTCCTTTTTACTGAGATTCATCGCCGGTTCCCGTCGGTGCGGTTTCTCGTGGTGGGGCAGGGGAGGCGGGGAGAAGAGGAGCAGCTTTTGGCTGCCGGTAGGGAGAAGGGGTTTTTTGAGGCGCTGGTCATGGGGGGGTGGCTGGAGCCGGCGGAGATCGCCGACTACCTGGCCGCCGCCGATCTCGCCATCTACCCCTTCGATGACACCCTCGTCAACCGCTCCAAGTGTCCCGCCAAGCTGACGGAGATCCTGAGGGCCGGGGTTCCGGTGGTGGCCGACGACGTGGGGCAGCTTGCCCAGTATATCAAGCCGGGTCTCTCCGGTATTCTCTGCCATCCCGACGATTGGCGGGAGATGGCTGACCAAGCTGTGGAGCTTCTCAACGATCCCCTGCGAAGTAAGGCGTTGGGCGCCGCCGGTCGGGAGTATCTGCTGAAGAATTTCACCTGGAAAGAGTACGGGGAGAAACTGGCTGCTTTTTATGAAGGTTTACAACGTTCAGCCTCGTAGCAAGGAGTCACTTCATTGCTCCTCTGACCATGCGAGTAGTTGACGAGGGATACGCCGTGGCGCTTAAGGAGCGAGTGAATCAGAAATGTCGTCCATACCTCAGTTCAGCATAAAGAAAGAACGCCTTGAGCGCCTTGGCGCATGCGGCAATAGAAACACGACACCATCTTTTTTCACTACGAGAGCCAAGAAACGAATCAACATCGGAGGCTTTGATTGCACCCAATGATCGATTGTTATTTTCACACCATTGGAGAAAATGATTGGCATGCCACGAGTAGTTGGAGATAGTTGCTGCGGATAAACCACGTTTGCTGTTCAACCATCCGGAAAACTGTTCAATGAAATCCAGAAACAGTGAGTCCAAGGGGACGAGTCCAAGGGGACGCACATAAGTATATAAGTTACTTGTCGCCTTCGTACAAAACACCTTTCTCTCAAATTAAATCTTTAGTGCACCAAAGAGGAAACTTATAAACTTATGTGCGTCCCCTTCTTTCTCTTATAAACTTATGTGCGTCCCCTTCTTTCTGTGCGTCCCCTTCTTTCTATGTGCGTCCCCTTCTTTCTTGTGCGTCCCCTTCTTTCTACCAGCCAATTCAGCGATGAAGGCCGTAAGTCTCGGCCCGTAGCCAGTTTTGAATTCCCGAGGGATACTGGGAATGTTGATCTTTCCACAGCAGGAGCATTTCCCTCTGAATAGCTCAAAGTGTGTGACATCCATTGCTATTTCGGGAAGTTCTATGTGTTGGTGGGTGTAATACTTTTTGGGAGTCCAAGGGGACGCACATAAGTCCAAGGGGACGCACATAAGTATATAAGTTACTTGTCGCCTTCGTACAAAACACCTTTCTCTCAAATTAAATCTTTAGT
Organism: uncultured Desulfuromonadales bacterium; assembly: GCA_903929485.1. Lineage (GTDB taxonomy): Bacteria > Desulfobacterota > Desulfuromonadia > Geobacterales > CAIOGM01 > CAIOGM01. The sequence continues at coordinate 164 of CAIYUY010000121.1, read as the reverse complement.
GCACCAAAGAGGAAACTTATAAACTTACCTGATTGCTACTCATCTGCGGCTTATGGTTCGACAAGCTCACCATGAACGGAAAATCGGCCAGTTGCAGAGCTGAAAACCGTTCGTCCTGAGCCTGTCGAAGGATGAACGGTTTTCAGCCGCAGATTAGTAGCAAT
>CAIYUY010000120.1 GCA_903929485.1 uncultured Desulfuromonadales bacterium | reverse complement strand
AGGCATGCCCCCTTCTAAACACGAATACTATCGATGTGTCCCGTTATTTCATTTTCAGGGAATGTGGGTAGGGACACCTACGGGGTTAACCGAATATTTACACGAAATATTTATGAGGGGTGGCCTAACATTTCGATCTGTCGGGCTAAACCGTTTCGTGCGTCAGCACTGATTTGCGTCAAAAAACATACCAACTGCCTGTCATCCTGAGCAACGCGAAGGATCTGCTTTTCAAACAGAAGCAGATTCTTCGCTTGCTTCGACTACGCTCAGCACAAGTCGCTCGAAAATGACATCTTTTGGAATTATCAGGGTATTGTCTTTGCCGCGAATCACCTAAGAGAATATTCGAAGTAACCGACCCGGCAAGGAGTTATCAAAAATCTACTCTATGATGCCCGCGCAAATTCTCTCTCAAGACGTCATTGCGAGGAGCGAAGCGACGAAGCAATCTCATAGTTTCAGGATGTCAGCAAAATACTGGATTGCTTCGCTTCGCTCGCAATGACAAAATTTGTTGAGATCATCACTGATTAGTTTTATTCGTGTATTTCGTGTTTTTCGTGGTTCAAATGCTTTTTCTAGGATAACGTCCACCTTCGTCTTCTTGCTCCTTGAAAGTCCAACGGTTCTGCAGCAGTTTCAGGGGAAGATCCGTCAATACGGCAAAAAACGTTATGACCGTTGCACCGGCAAATATCCGCAGGACATGGTAGTTCTCCTGACTCTGCAGGACGAACCACCCCAATCCGCTCCCCCCACCCATCATCTCCGCGGCAATCAGCATGATAAAGGCGTAACCGGCGGCAAGACGAAGTCCCGTGAACAGTGAAGGAGCGGCGGAGGGGAGGATCACCATGACAAAAAGCCGCCATCGGCCAAGCCCCAGTGACCCGGCCGCCTTCAGCAGGGAGTCGTCAACGGTGCGAATCCCGCTTATGGTGCTGAAGACGATGGGCCAGATACAGAGCCAGGCAATGATAAAGGTCTTGGCCGATTCACCTATTCCCAGAAAAAAGATGATGATGTGCGCCAGAATAACAGGGTTCGCGGCGGCAAACAGCTCCATGAGCGGTTTCGTGGCCTGCTGGAGTCGGGGAAACCATCCTCCCAGGATCAACCCCAGCGGCATGCCGATGATCACCGCCGCAAACAGAGCGGTGAAGGCGCGCATCAGGCTTATCCGCGTATGGTGCTGTAATTCTCCCGACCTGCAGAGCTCCAGAATGGTCAGAATAACCTCTGAAAACCGTGGAAGAAACAGAGGGTCAATCAGACCGGACAGCGGAAGCAGCTCCCAGAGGGAAAGGAATAACAGGATTATTCCCCATTTTTTCAATGCAGGCGCCATCATAACCCTTTATCGACGCTTTCCGCGGAACTGCCGAAATGTTTGGAGTGATTTTTCACCTCTCCATAGCCGGCCCTCGCTGCCTCATTGAGTTGACGAACTTCCATTCCGCCCAGGGTGAGGATCAGGAGGAGCGCGGCCAGCCCCACCAGGGCGGCCCCCCTGCCGGGACGCCAGGAGTATCCCGCACGACCCCCGGCCAGGAGAAAACTTGCGGGAGATTCCCGCCAGGAAAACAGACATTGCTCCAGATACAGGAGAAAACGGTTCTGGAGAAACCCGAGAATGACGATGAAGGTTGCGCCGGCATAGATTCGAGGGATGAGATAGTTCATTGCCGAATTATGAACCAGCCAGCCGAGGCCGCTGCCGGAGCCAAGCATCTCCGCCGCAACCAGTATGAAGAAGGTCAGCGACGCACCAATCCTGATCCCGATGAAGATTGTGGGGAGAGATGCCGGCAAGATGACCTTGCACAACAGCTGGAAGCGGCTGACACCCATGGCGGCGGCACTGTTGATCTGAGCGAGCTCCACCGTCCGGGTGGCGGTGATCGTGTAGAAAAGTATGGGCCAGAGGGTCACCCAGGTAACCACCGCCACTTTGGCGGTTTCACCCACACCGAAGAAGAGGAGGAACAGCGGAAGGAGCGCAAAAGGGTTAACCTGGCTCAGGATTCGGAGCAACGGATCAAGAGCGTCGGCGAGACCGGTCAGCCATCGGCCGAGAATAACCCCCAGCGGCAGGGCGATAAGCAGCGCCAGGCAGAGTCCGCTCACCCCCCGCCAACAGCTCACCAAGCAATGAATGGGTAGTTCGCCGGACCTTATGAGTGTTCCAATTTCTCCCAAAACGACCGACAAGGGTGGAATAAAATAAGGATCCACCCAGGCAAGCCGTGGAGCTATCTCCCAGAGGAGCAGGAAGATGATAATCCCCGTGGAACGGAGGAGGTAGTTGTTTGCCGCTGCCACCGCGTGCATCTCTTTATCCCGGAAAAAGCATTTGAACCACGAAATACACGAAATACACGAATAAAACTAACCTGATTTGCGACAAAAAATAAACCAACCGTCTGTCATCCTGAGCAACGCGAAGGATCTGCTTTTAAACAGAAGCAGATTCTTCGCTTGCTTCGACTACGCTCAGCACAAGTCGCTCAAAAATGAAAACTTTTGGAATTATGAGGGTATCGTTTCTCGTTCCCAAGCTCCAGCTTGGGAACAAGATATCGTCCAAACCCTGCATTACCCCTCATCCGGCCTGCGGCCACCTTCTCCCGGGGGGAGAAGGAATCATATAAATCCTCTTCTCACTTGAAAGCCACAAGTAGCGTCCCTTCTCCCCGGGGGAGAAGGTGCCCGACAGGGCGGATGAGGGGATTAATTGCCATATGCAAAAAACTAACCGGACAACGCTGATTTAAACTATGGCTTGATCCGCGTTCATCCGCGTTTATCCGCGTCCTGTTTGGTTTCGGCTTATCCGGCTCAGGTTCATTGACCTACAACGAAGCTGTGGGCGAGATGATATCCGCAACCGGTAACAGATTCAGATGATGCTTCGCATCCGGAGAAGCATTCTGTAACTTTAGCTTATCGAGAGAACGCTTCACATCCGAAGGTGAGTTCTGTAACAGTTCCCAGATCTTGCGCCGGATCCAACCGAACTCCGCCGACCCCCGGGTATCGCTGTTATGTCGCGGTCGCGGAAGGTCGATGTTCACGATCTCCCGTAGCGTCCCCGGGTTGGGCGTCAGGACTGCTACCCTGTCGCCAAGAAAGACAGCCTCCTCGATACTGTGGGTAACGAAGATAATGGTCTTGCCGGTTGCTTCCCAGATCCTGAGCAGTTCATCCTGCAGATTCTCCCGGGTCTGGGCGTCCACCGCGGCGAATGGTTCATCCATGAGAAGAACCTCGGGGTCATAGGCCAAGGCTCGTGCAATGGCCACCCGCTGTTTCATCCCCCCCGAAAGTTCGTGAGGATACCGATGAGCAGAACCGTCAAGACCCACCAGGTTAATGAAATGATCACTGATGGCGGTGCGATCCCGCTTGGGGACTTTCTTGATTTCAAGTCCGAACTCCACATTCCGGCGCACGGTTCTCCAGGGAAAGAGCGCGTACCCCTGCAGCACGATCCCGCGGTCCAGGGCCGGTCCGGTGACGATTTTCCCGTCGATATAGACCGCCCCGGAGGTGGGAACAGCCAGACCGGCAAGGATATCCAGGAGTGTGGACTTGCCGCATCCCGAAGGTCCCACCAGCACCAGAAACTCACCCTTGCGGACTTCAAGGTTTATATCCTTCAAGGCGATGAACTCTCGCGCCTGCTCGGTCCGGTTTTTCTTCAGGTGATAGACGGAGGTTATCCCCTTCACCAGAATCTTTGCCTCGGTATCAATCCGCACTGGACTATCTTCTGCTCTGGCCATTTCAAGTACCTCACTAAGTTTCAACTGTTGGGAAGAGAAACACGCCAACCAAGGAGACGTTTTTCAGCCATTACCAGCAACGTATTCAGAATCATCCCCAATACCGAAATTACGGCCGTTGCCGCGAAGAGTTTCGGTATCTGAAAGTTGATCTGCGCATTCCAGACGAGCCAGCCGAGTCCGCTGCTGGCGCCGATCATTTCGGCGGCGATGAGCATGAAAAATGCGGTTCCCGACCCCATTTTGAGCCCGGTAAAGATACCGGGTGAGGCTGCGGGAAGGATCACCTTCCAAAAAAGTGTCGGGAGGCCGATTCCCATGGAGCGCGCCGATTTAACCAGGAACGGATCGATTCCTTTAACCCCGGTAATGGTATTGAACAGAATCGGCCAGATACAGACCCAGAAGATCATGGCCCACTTGGAGAGTTCACTGATCCCGAAGAGCATGATGAACAGGGGTGAGAGCGAAAACGGGTTAACCTGCCCCAGAAATCGCAACACCGGGTTAACGATCCTCTCGAAGCTCTTGAAGTTCCCACCAAGGAGGAAACCCAGCGGAAGCGCGACCAGAGTGGCGACGACAAAGCCTGTCGTGGCCCGGCCTAGACTGACCGCCAGATGACCCAAAAGCTCGCCACTCAGGAGCAGATCCCAGAGAGTCCGGACAACTACCGACGGAGGGGCAATAAACGTCTCCAGCAGGCCGCCGGCCTTTGGCGCCAGTTCCCACAGGGCAAAAAAGAGCAGGATGGAAGAGCGGTCAAGCCAGCTGGCTAGACACCATGGTGAAACGGTTTTCCTGGTTGACATGGGTTCTCCGTTAGGCAGGGATAGAGTAAGTCCCTAGCTCGTTTTCCAGGGGATGAGCAGAGCTTCAAGCCGGTGAATGGAGTAGTTGAGAATCATTCCCAGCAGAGCGATGATGAGCGCCGCAAGGTAAAGCCTGGGAATGATATAATTCACCGATGAATTATGCACCAACCACCCGAGACCGCTGCCGGCGCCGATCATCTCGGCGGCAATCAGCATGAGAAAGGCGATGGTGGCGCCGATTCTGATCCCCGTAAAAATCGTGGGCAAAGCTCCGGGGATCAAAACCTTCACCAGCAGGAGGCTTCTGCTCCCCCCCATGGACCGCGCCAGTTTCACAAAGAGCGGTTCCACCCCCTGAACACCGGCGATGGTCGTAAAGAGGATGGGCCAGAGACAGGACCAGAAGATGATGCTGAACTTTGCCAGTTCACCGATGCCGAAAAAAAGGACAAAGAGCGGAAAGAGTGAGAAAGCATTTATCTGTCCCAACAGGTTCAGCAGCGGCGTAAGGAACCTGGTAAGCCGTGGAAACCAGCCACCCAGGACAAAACCGGACGGGATCGCCAGAACTAGTGCGCAGAGGAGACCCAGGAAGGTTCGTTTCAAGCTGACGGCAATGTGTACGGTAAGTGTTCCGTCAGCCCACAGCTTGCACCCTTCCCCATAGATGGAGGAGAGAGGGGGGAAAAACTGACTGTCAATCCACCCCAGGCGCGGCGCAACTTCCCAGAGGAGTATGAGAATCGCCACTCCATAATAATCCATCAAGTTGTTAGTGGTGATTGCCAGGCGCACTCCCCACTTCGTTCCACCGGAATCGATGGTAGCCTCTTTATCCACGGAGTCATCAGACGTCATGGCTTTTCCCCTTCTCCATCAGATGTCGTCAAAAAGCGGCGTGGAGAGATAGCGTTCACCGTTGTCGGGGAGAACGATAACGATCTGTTTCCCCCTGTTTTCCGGACGCGCGGCAATTCGCAGACCGGCGGATGCGGCTGCTCCGCAGGAGATCCCCACCAGCAACCCCTCATCTCTGGCCAGACGTCTGCTGACGGAGATTGCTTCTTCGTAGGTCACCTTGAATACTTCGTCGATGATTTCAGGGTTCAGCACATCAGGAATAAAGCCCGCGCCGATCCCCTGAATCTTGTGCGGACCCGGCTTCCCTCCCGAAAGAACCGGCGATTCGTACGGCTCCACGGCCACGATCTTGATACCGGGCTTCCGTTCCTTCAAGACTTCGCCGATACCGGTGATTGTCCCGCCGGTCCCCACGCCGCAGACCACAATATCCACCCGGCCGTCCGTGTCATTCCATATTTCCTCGGCGGTGGTCGCACGATGAATCTCCGGATTCGCCGGATTTTGAAACTGATGCGGTACGAATGAGTTGGGAGTTCTGGCCGCCAGCTTTTCGGCTTCAAGGATCGCCGCTTTCATCCCGCCCCCTCCCGGTGTGAGGATAAGCTCGGCGCCGTAGGCCTTGAGCAGAGTACGCCGCTCAAGGCTCATGGTATCCGGCATGGTCAGGATCAGCCGATAACCGCGGGCAGCGGCGATCATCGCCAAAGCAATGCCGGTATTGCCGCTGGTCGGCTCGATGATGACGGTCTCCTTGTTGATGATTCCCCGCTCTTCAGCATCTTTAAGCATGCTGAACCCGATCCTGTCCTTGATGCTGCCGCCGGGATTGAATGACTCCAGCTTCACCAGGAGTTCGGCTCCGGCTCCCTTGGATAGCCGGTTCAAACGGAGCAACGGTGTCCCGCCAATCAGGTCAGTAATACTGTTATAAATTCGCCCCATGTAGCAATGCCTCCCTTGATTTTGTACTTAACGGAGCTTTACTTCGATGCAGCAGTTCGTAACACGAAAGCTGTAACCAATAAAAAAAGAGGCCAAGGAATGAGTCTCCTTGGCCTCTGGTTATCCAGTGGGCCTGCTACGCTACATGATAGCGGCTCCCATGATCGGATCATGCGCAGCTATTATCTATATTTTCTGTAGTCTTTTATCAGAAAACATAATTACTGTCAAATGTTTTTTTTACATACCGTTGAACTATTTCCTTGACTGCTGAAAGTCATTTCTGGTAAAAGACTACATAGTATATAGGTTAAAAGTCATAATGACATGACTGACCAGACAACTGGAGGTCAGGGAGTTTACTCCCTGGCCTTTTTTCGTCTTACCATGCAATGGAGGATGAACTGCTCTTTTCTCAACAGTCGAGGTGAAACTATGAACATCGCATTGATCGGCGGAATTGACCGACTGGAACGACATTACCAAGAAGAGGCGGTACGCGCGGGTGTTGATCTGAAAATCTTCAATATCTCGGAGGCTAATATCAATGCCAAACTCAAACAAGTCGATGCGGTGGTGATCTTCACCAACAAGGTTTCTCACAACATGAAAAAACAGGCTATGGCTGCGGCAAAGAGTAACAATATACCGCTGTTCATGCACCATTCCTGCGGGGTTTGCACACTCAGGGACTGTCTGAATTGCCTGATGACCTCAAAATTTAGCCACTACTCACGACAGGAGTCATATCATGTGTGAAAGCAACATGTCATTTACGTGTGATGACTATACGACCATAAATACTACCAATGACGGCGCGGAATATCCGAAAGGGTGCCTGACTTTGGCTCTGGACAAAGAGGAATTGATAAAACTAGTCAATATCTACAAGGATTATCCGACTACCACGCCCGATACATTTACGGAAAAAAAAATCTACGAATCGGGGTCAGGTAAGTTCAGTCGTGCGGAGGAGATCGTCGCTCATGCCAAGAGCCTGGGGGTTAAAAAAATCGGCATCACCGGTTGCGCCGGACAGTTGGCAGAGACGCGACAATTCATCAACCATCTCAAAGGGGAGGGAATTGAAAGCTACTGCGTTATCTGCAAGATAGGAACTGCCCATGAATACATTACCGGCTTACCGGAAAATTTTAACACTATGGAAAACGCCAACAATCCCATTTGTCCCCCCGTTTTTCAAGCATATCTCCTTGAACGTGAACAAACGGAACTGAATGTGATTGTCGGACTTTGCCGTGACGGTGATTCGCTTTTCATACGGCATTCCAAAGCACCGACTGTCCATCTCCTTGTCAAGCCCGTCACTGTTGAGCAGGATTCCCGATCAAACTAGTGCAGTTAGTCGTGAACAATTATGCAGAAGTAAAGTCGATTAAATCGACAGAAGACACCCATCAATAGTGTATGAAATGGAAAAAAAACACCACTTTATGAAGTCAATAGCTGAAGTTTTTATCTCTACTTGCCTTATGTATTTTGTAAATATCTGTTTTAACGAGTTTTTTAACAATAATCGCAGTTTATACCCTTGACAATATCTGTCATATAGATTAGAACACCTCTCAGTTTAAATCTGTGAATAGTTTACCCCACACTCGTACGAGTACATATAAACACACCAACCACGCTGAAGAGGGTACCCAAATGTCCGACAGCATCCTGCAACGAAGCGTCACCACGGCGGTGGCCAGGAACCTGACCACCACCACCAAGACCAACCCCAAGATGATGTCCATCACCCCCCGCTGGCTCCTGAGCCAGCTACCGTGGGTCCAGGTCACCGGCGGCACCTACCGGGTCAACCGGACCAAGGTGGAGCTGGCGCGGGCCGAACGGATTGAGGTGGACTTTACCGGCGGCAACGCAACCTTTCAACCTGAAGCGCTCAGGAGCGTGCCGCTCTTCTCACGGCTCACCGACGAGATCGTCACCCGCATTGCCGGCAGTTTCCGCACCGAAGAGGTGTCGCTGGGGAACGACCTGGTGGTTGAAGGGAAGGAACGGAACAAGTTCTTCATCATCGCCCAGGGACAGGTGGAGGTCTTGAGCAAGGGGGCCCACGGCAGCGATCTCCGGCTGGCCCTCCTCACCGAGGGGGAATTTTTCGGGGAATCGGATCTGGTTTCCGAGACGCCGTCGGAAGTGACAGTCAGAACCATCACCCCCTGCATCTTCCTCACCCTCTCCCGCAAGAGAGTGGAGGAGGCTCTGGCCAGGAAACCGGGCCTTGCACCTGAGTTCCGCAAGATCATCGCCGAGCACCTGGAACTCCTCTCCACGGTGAACAAGTACGGTGAAAAAAACATTGACCTGGTCTCCGGCTTTGCCGAGAACGTGGAGATTCCCGAGACCTTCGTGGACTATTCCCCCACTCCCCGGGAATACTCCCTGGCGGCCATCCAGACGGTAGTACGGGTCCATACCCGGGTCTCCGATCTGTACAACGGCCCCCACGATCAGCTGGCCGAGCAGATGCGGCTCACCGTGGAGGGGATCAAGGAGCGCCAGGAGTGGGAACTGGTGAACAACCGGAAGTTCGGCCTCCTGCACTCGGCGGTCCCCTCCATGCGGATCAGCACCCGTTACGGCGCCCCCACCCCCGACGACCTGGATGAACTGCTGGCTCTGGTCTGGAAGAAGCCGGCCTATTTCCTGGCCCATCCCAAGGCCATCGCCGCCTTCGCCCGGGAATGCACCTGGCGCGGCACCCCTCCCCCTACCCTCAACCTGTTCGGCACCCAGGTCATCACCTGGCGGGGACTCCCCATCATCCCCTGTGACAAACTGGAGATCAAGAGTCGTTACAGCTCCAATCAGTGGCTGGGAACCACGAACATCCTGCTGGTTCGAGTGGGAGAAGCGGATCAGGGGGTCGTGGGACTCCATCAGACGGGGATCCCCGGCGAGATCATGCCGAGCCTCTCCGCCCGCTTCATGGGGACCGACACCCTGGGGGTATCCAACTACCTCCTCTCCCTCTATTACTCCCTGGCGGTCCTCACCGACGACGCCCTGGGGGTCCTGGAAAACGTGGAAGTCGGCTACTACCACGACTATGCTCATCGGGAACTGGGCGGCTTCAATCACGGTCTCGGAATTTAAGCATTTAACCCAAAACGGCATTTGAACCACGGAGACACGGAGACACGGAGAGAGTCTGATTCTTGGTTTTACCCCAAAAGGTTTGATCTACTTGGAACTCACCTCAGTGTAACCATTTCAAGCTGTAAGAGATTATCCTCCGTGTCTCAGTGTCTCCGTGGTGGACTGCTTTTTTAAGGATAATGAGTTTAACCTGTCCATCCTGTACATCCCTGTAAATTAAAATTTTTATTTTTAACAACTATTTTCACAAAAGGAGCAAGACATGTCCGACAGCATCCTGCAACGAAGCGTCACCACCGCGGTGGCAAGAAACCTGACCACCACCACCAAAACCAACCCCAAGATGATGTCCATCACCCCCCGCTGGCTCCTGAGCCAACTCCCCTGGGTTCAGGTCACCGGCGGCACCTATCGGGTCAACCGAACAAAACGAGAACTCTCCAAGGCCGAACGAATCGAAATCGACATTACCGGCGCCGGCGCCACCTTCCAGCCCGAGTCGCTGAGAAGTGTGCCGCTCTTCTCGCAACTCCCTGAAGCGCTCCTCACCCGAATGACCGCCCGCTTCAAGAGTGAAGAGGTCTCCTTGGGGAACAAACTGGTGGTGGAAGGGGAAGAGCGGAACAAGTTTTTCATCATCGCCCAAGGACAGGTTGAGGTCCTCAGCAAGGGAGCCCACGGTAGCGATCTCCGGATAGCCCTCTTAACCGAAGGGGAATATTTCGGCGAGACAGAACTGGTCACTGACCGCTCATCGGAAGTCACCGTCCGGACCATTACCCCCTGCGTCTTTCTCTCACTTTCGCGCAAGGACCTGGACTCCATCCTGGGGGAACTTCCCAGCCTGAACGATGAGTTCAAACGAGCCGTTGACGAGCACCTGGAACTCCTCTCCACGGTGAACCGCTACGGCGAGCGGAATATCGACCTGGTCTCCGGCTTTGCCGAGAACATCGAGATCCCCGAGACCTTCGTGGATTACTCCGCCACCCCTCGTGAATACTCACTTTCCTCCATCCAGACGGTGGTGCGGGTCCATACCAGGGTCTCCGATCTCTACAACAACCCCCATGACCAGCTGGCCGAGCAGATGCGGCTCACCATCGAGGGGATCAAGGAGCGCCAGGAGTGGGAGCTGATCAACAGCCGCAAGTTCGGTCTGCTCCACTCGGCCGATCCCTCCATGCGGATCAGCACCCGCTATGGCACCCCCACACCCGACGACCTGGACGAACTGCTGGCCCTGGTCTGGAAAAAACCGGCCTTCTTCCTGGCTCATCCCAAGGCCATCGCCGCCTTCGGCCGCGAATGCACTTGGCGGGGGGTTCCACCGCAGACGGTTAACCTCTTCGGCACCCAGGTCATCACCTGGCGCGGTGTCCCCCTCATCCCCACCGACAAACTGGAGATCAAGAGCCGTTTCAGCTCCAACCAGTGGCTGGGAACCACCAGCATTATCCTGGTGCGGGTGGGCGAAGCCGATCAGGGGGTCGTGGGACTCCACCAGAACGGAATCCCCGGCGAGATCCTCCCCAGCCTCTCAGCCCGTCTCATGAAAACTGATAACCTGGGGGTCGCCTCCTACCTCCTGTCACTTTACTTCTCCCTGGCGGTTCTCACCGACGACGCCCTGGCGGTTCTGGAAAACGTGGAAGTCGGCTTCTACCACGATTACGAGCACCGGAAAGCCAAAGCCAAATAGACCGGAGAGAGGGGCGGACGTATGAACGACATATCACCTGAACTAATTGCGGAAATCGCAACCCGGCTCTATAATGAGATCCCGGGGGCGGCCATGGTCCCCAAAACGGAATCCGACCTATCCCACCTGGGACCGGAGAGCCTGGAGATCCCGGCGGGAGTTCCATCATCCCCGGCCGGTGTTCCTTCACCCGCGGTTGGAGCTCTCTTGCCGGCCACGGATGCGGGGTCATACTCTCAGATCCCTCACGCAGGGAGTACGCCCGACTTTACCCCGGACCGGATCTCCTTGCCGAATTTCCCCGGTTTCACCCCATCCCACCCTCCCCTCCCCTCCGCGAGCACGGCTCAGGAGGGGGGGGGAGCTCCCTCTTGGGGCGGTACTCCGTCGGATGTAAGGGCGCAAAATTTTGCGCCCCTGCATGCACCCGGCGCAGCCGGCCTCAGTTCCCAAGGATACAGCCCCACCCGGCCCGACATCGGGCAATCAGGTTTCGGCATTCCGGGGCTCTCGGCTTTGAGCCCCTCCTTTGCCCGTATCCCGTCCGGACCCGGTGGCGTACCGGATTCCGGAACACAATTTCAGACATCATTACCATCCGGCGCCGCCGGCCAGACTCCCCAGGGGTACAGTCCCACCCGGCCCGACAGCGGGCAGTCCGGCTTCGGCATTCCGGGGCTCTCGGCTTTAAGCCCCTCCTTTGCCGGTATCCCGTCGGTGGCCGGCGCCACACCGGATGCCGGGACGCATAATTTTGGGTCTACACCATCGGAAAAATCAGCTCCGAATAACCACGACGGCCTCGCCGCCTTTATTCAACAGGTCCGCTCCGGCAACCTGCGTAACGACTCGGGTCAGTGCCAGACCGGTCACGACGACGGTTTTCTACAACAGCTCTTCGCCAAGAAGAGTGAAGAAAAAGGATCCCCGACAACCGGTTCCCGCCCATTGGATGTCCCGGCCATCAGGAAGGATTTCCCGGCCCTGAACCAGAAGATTCACGGCAAGGACCTGGCATGGCTGGATAACGGCGCTACTACCCAGAAACCCCAAAGCGTCATCGACGCCATCTCCCGCTTCTACGAGAACGATAACTCCAACATCCACCGGGGGGCTCACACCCTGGCGGCCCGGGCCACCGACGCCTATGAACAGGCGCGGCAGAAGGTGCAGGGATTCCTGGGCGCCTCCTCCTCCAAGGACATCGTCTTTGTGCGTGGAACCACCGAAGGGGTCAACTTCGTGGCCCAGACCTATGGCCGCAAATTCCTTCAGCCGGGTGACGAGATCATCGTCTCCACGCTGGAACACCACGCCAATATCGTACCCTGGCAGATGATCGCCAAGGAGCGGGGAGCCGTCATCCGGGTCATCCCGGTGAACGACCGGGGCGAACTGATGCAGGAGGCATACCAGCAACTGCTGGGTCCCCGGACCAAGCTGGTGGCGCTGACCCAGGCCTCCAACTCCCTGGGGACCATCGTCCCGGTGGCGGAGATGACCCACGCCGCCAAACGGTACGGCGCCAGGGTTCTCATTGACGGCGCCCAGTCGGTCTCCCACATGCCGGTGAACATGCAGGAGATCGGCTGCGACTTTTTCGTCTTCTCCGGCCACAAGATCTTCGCCCCCACGGGGATCGGCGTGGTCTACATCAAGGAAGAGCTCCACGAAATCCTCCCCCCCTGGCACGGCGGAGGGAACATGATCAAGAACGTTACCTTTGAAGAAACCACCTACAACGAGGCGCCTGCCAAGTTTGAGGCGGGAACCCCCAACATCGCCGACGCCGTTGGTCTGGGGGCGGCGCTGGACTACGTCAACCGACTGGGACTGATAAACACCGGCAGGTACGAGCACGAACTGCTGGAGTACGCCACGGAGCAGTTATCCCGGATCAACGGTCTGCGTCTCATCGGCAATGCCCGGGAGAAAGTTTCGGTGATCTCCTTCGTCCTCTCCAACAAGAAGACCGAAGAGGTGGGAAAACTTTTGGATCAGGAAGGGATCGCCGTCCGGGCCGGCCATCACTGCGCCCAACCGTCACTGCGCCGCTTCGGAGTGGAGACCACGGTCCGCCCCTCCTTCGCCTTTTACAACACCTTTGACGAAATCGACCGTCTCGTGGACGCCGTCAAACGGATTCAGCAGAATTAATTTACCGAGGAGAATATTCATGGCCCGCATCTTTGCAGACAACTCCCAATCCATCGGCAACACCCCGCTGGTCAAACTGAACCACCTCACCAAGGGAGCCAAGGCCACCGTCCTGGCCAAGATCGAGGGGCGTAACCCGGCCTACTCGGTAAAATGCCGCATCGGCGCCGGCATGATCTGGGACGCCGAGGAGCGGGGGCTCCTCAAGCCCGGCATTGAAATCATCGAGCCCACCAGCGGCAACACGGGGATCGCCCTGGCCTACGTGGCGGCGGCCCGGGGGTACAAGCTGACCCTCACCATGCCGGAGACCATGAGCATCGAGCGTCGCCGTTTGCTGGCCGCCCTGGGGGCCAACCTGATCCTGACACCGGGAAACGAAGGGATGAAGGGGGCGATAACCAAGGCCGAAGAGATCGCCGCGTCCGACCCGGGGCGGTGGTTTTTGCCCCAGCAGTTCAAGAACCCGGCCAACCCGGCCATTCACGAGAAAACCACCGGTCCCGAAATCTGGAACGACACCGACGGCGGGATCGACGTCCTGGTGGCCGGCGTGGGAACGGGGGGGACCATCACCGGCATCTCCCGGTACATCAAGAACAGCAAGGGGAAGAAGATCATCTCCGTGGCCGTGGAGCCCAGGGAAAGCCCGGTCATCACCCAGCAACTGGCCGGCGAGCTGCTCCGGCCGGCTCCCCACAAGATCCAGGGAATCGGCGCCGGTTTTATTCCCGACACCCTGGACCTCTCACTCATCGACCGGGTGGAGCTGGTGGATAGTGACGAAGCCCTGGAGACCGCCAAGCGACTCATGAAGGAAGAGGGGCTTCTGGTGGGGATCTCCTGCGGGGCCGCCGTGGCCGCCGCGGTGAGGCTGGCCAATCTGGATGAATTCGCCGGCAAGACCATCGTGGTGATCCTTCCCGACCTGGCGGAGCGCTACCTCTCCACCGCGCTCTTCGAGGGATATTGAAGTCCGAAGAAACAGAAAAACGTTTCGCACCACCGGTTGGACATGCATCATCGTGAAAGATCAACCGGATGACGGAAAACAGCAGAGGCCGGAGAATGTATTCTCCGGCCTCTTTTTTCATATGTTCATGGAGTTGAATCACGTTGTTCGGCATGTCGAACTTTTGGCTTTATTCCAAAAAAACTGGGCAAAAACGAATGATAAGCCGTCGAAAACCGGCGGCTCACCCTTCCCTTCACGGCTTCAAAATATTCCCGATCCGACTCTTTTCATCCCCGTGCCTGGTCCATTCCCCTATCCGGCTTTGTTCCTGTCCGTGCGATCCCGGAAGACACCGCCATCGTTGAGAAACGTATATACTTATCTGCCCAGAACCTCCCTTTTCCTCCATTTGATAACAACACCCGATATCAATCCCGCAGCCAACAATGACAGCGGGAAGGTACCCGGTTCCGGCACGACTGCCGTAACGCCAATGGCGTCATTGAACGTCGTGCCGATGCTCAACTCATCGACGTTGAAGCGGGCGCCTCCCAGCGATATTTTGTTAAAGGTGGTGGGATCGACAGTGGCGGTACTGGTCACGAGGTTGGCAGAACTATTGAAAGCCGTCTCACTGAGAGATGTCCCATCGACAAAAGACGCCTCCTGAATCGTCGTGGAGTGCGTGGCGTCGCCCCAGACGATCTTGGCGATACCGATATAGGCAGGACCGGAAGTGGTGTGGCTGGTTGCCATCCCGGTGGGGGTAGGCGAGGTCAGTTGGTCCATTTTATAGTAGGTGCCTGAGCTGTTTGTCGCCCAGGTAGCCGCCGTAAAATATTTGGGATTAGCTTGATTAGCAACACCGGCGCTGGTAATGCCGATGCCGATGGCCGCACCGCCATGCACTTCCCACCCCCGCCCCAGACTGGGGTCGGAGCCGTCACCGGTACCATCGAACAGACCCTGACCAATGGCAAACATGCCGCCGGTGCCGTTACCATTAGTGTAAAAATTCTCTGCCTCTATGTAGCTCATCCAGGTCGTCGATCCGGAAGTAAAGGTTGAGGTGACGCTGGGATCCAAACTGCGCGACGCCCACAGGTGGTCCGGAGTATTGCCGGTGACGGGACTACCGACTATGTTGCCGGTCTGGCGGACCGACGACACTGTACCATTCCAGGCGGTGCCGCTACTGCCGCTTTCGACGAGAAAGTCACTGGTGGGGCTACTGCTGCCGGCGCTCCAAGAGCTGCCGGCGGCAAAGCCGGAACCACCGCTCCGGCCGTTGAGATTTTGTCCGGCAATGTAGTTAAACGGCTCGTAGACGAGCACTGCGGCATGCACGGTGGCGACGTGACCCGCAAGAACCATTGCGCCTGCAGAAAAAAACGCCAAGATCCACGATGTTTTTTTAAAATAAACGGAAACATTCATAATGCCCCACCCCTGTAATTGCTTTAGTATGACCATGCTTTTGTTCCGAGAGAGGAAGTCAATAGATACTCCCACACGAATAAAATCTGACAAATTGGGATAAAAATTGGTTTAGCGAAGGTTCTCTCTTTCCTTGGCAAGCAGGCGCGGACGAGCCTGGTAGGTGTAGTGACTGTTGCCGGATCTTCTCCAGAAACTCGTTTGTTTACCGTGACGGTGCGCTGGGTTACGTTAATAACATCTCAAAATTATTAAAAAAATTAACAGCAATGCACAATAAAACCACTCCTTCAATGGCCGTTTTGATCTAGTACCACTTCAGCCTAAATTTTCACAAAACAACCTGGAATAACAGCACTTTTTTTAACGTCTTCGTCTGTGCTCAGCTGGAAAAATATCTAAAAATATAATACAATTCAACCTACTTTAAAATATCGAATAATTCACTATTTTTAAAAGTAATTAAATACACGATGCTTGTCTTTTGATAATTTAACAGCATTTAAGACGGCATTCCAAACCCAAACCGGTGGAATTTGTCTGAAACGCCAAAAGTCCTGATACTCAAATAGATCAGTATATGATGACAGGGGATGACAGGGGGACGTTCATGCGAGATGACAGGGATGACAGGGGGACGTTCATGCGATCATGCGTTTCTCCCGTGGAAGTGAGAGCAACGCATAAACGCATGTACGTCCCTCCTACCTACAGGTATTGAATGAATTTTCCTCTGTACTGTTGCGTAAGAAGGTTGCATAAATCGACATCAAGAGTAGGGTTGAAAGTATTGCCACCGACAGTACCGTTTCGGTCGTAACCATGGAAACCATCCGTTTGGCATGGGACCTGCGTGAACGGCACAAGTTTTCTTACTGGGACAGCCTGATTATCGCATCCGCGATGCAAGCAGGATGTTCGTCCCTGTACACCGAAGATCTGAACCACGGCATGATTCTCGACAAGAAGTTGCATATCGTAAATCCGTTCAAATAGTCCTCTTTCGATTTTTCAGCAACAGATACTTCCCTCCCTCAGCCCCCGAACGCTCCAATAAAGCTTGTCATTCTGAGCGTAGCGAAGAATCTGCTTTTTGTTTAAACAACAGATTTCCCCTTCAACTCCCTTGGCACGTTCCTTATTGAAACCGTCCGGCAAGCAGTGTGCGTCTTTTCACGGTGAGGCGACTGATTATTAAAATGCAGAAAAAACGCTAGGCAAAACGCTCTGTTTTTTCATGTTTTTTGCCATTTTTTTTGAATATCTCCGGGTAGTTAGCTCACGTTGTTCGGCATGCCGAACTTTTGGGTTTATTGCAAAAAAACTGCGCAAAAACCTGACACCTCCCGTTCACCTGCCCCCTCAACTTGTCATCTTGAGGGTCTGACCCCACCTGCCCCCAACTTGTCATCTTGAGGGTCTGACCCCACCTGCCCCTTTGACATAACTGGACGTCTGTTGATTGTTGAGATCTGACCCATCTGCCAGATGACCCCTCTGCCATCTGCCATGTGACCCCTCTGCCATGTAGGTCTTGAAATGTTTGACGGTATTGCAGGCGGATCCGGTTCCCGCCATGAACAGCAGGACGGTGGCGTTTTCTGGAGATAAGGTGATTTAAGGAGTGAGATTGGTTTTTTCTTGACATGATATTACATTAAAGGCATATCGTTTCAGGTGACATATTCCTCATTTGCAGGTTGAAGTTGCTCTGCTCCGTTGCGAATGCCGAATGATTTTTAAATTTGAGCTAAAAAATGGAGTTGGTCATGTTGAGGGAAGAATTAGCAACATACAGTAAAGATTTTGCATCATTTTTAATGACTTCGAACAACCTTGCCGTCGTACGACTGGACTCGGATCTCACTATCCTGAAATGCAATCCTGGGTTCCTGGGGCTCTTCGGACCAGAACAGAATCCTCTCGGCGAAGCATTGGCCGGTTATATTGAACTGAATGCCTGCGGCCTTACGTCTGGAGAAGCAGTCAGGCTGCCGCTGAACCGAAACTCTGGTGGAAGCGGGATAATCCATTGCCGATTCATAAAAAAAGAAGATGGCTATCTGCTTCTCGGCGAGAGGCTGAATCAAGAAGAAAATGTCGTGACAACAGAGATCAAACTGATTCAAAGCGAAAACAGGTTCAGTACGCTCTTGAATAAGATACCCATTCCGCTTTCCATATCCGACAGAGATAATAACATTATTTTTCAAAATCAGGTATTTACCGATACGTTCGGCTACCTGCTTGAGGACATTCCCACCATAACCGCTTGGCTGGAAAAAGCATACCCGAATGAAGAGTATCGATACAGCAGAGCTGAAGCATGGAATGACGCTGTGAATAGCGCCCACGAGAAGAAGTCTCCCGTAATTACACCCTCTGACTATAGTATTACCTGCAAAGATGGGACCGTCCGATCAGTCTCGATTTCCGGAACCTCCCTGGGTAACGGCCAGTTGCTTATCATGTTTGTTGACATAACTGCTCGCGCCGAGATGGAAAAAGCACAGGTACTGGCCAAGGATGCCGCCGAATCCGCCAACCGGGCCAAAAGTGAATTCCTGGCCAACATGAGTCACGAAATCCGGACCCCCATGAACGCCATCATCGGCCTGGGTCGGCTGACGCTCCAGAGTGATCTAACTGAAAAACAGCGGGATTATCTGGAAAAAATCGAATCCTCCTCCGAGACGCTCCTGCACATCATCGACGACCTCCTGGACCTTTCCAAGGTGGAAGCCGGCAAGCTGACCCTGGAAAACATCAATTTCTCCCTCACCACCTGTCTCACTACCGTGCAGAGCGTCATCCAGGTCAAGGCCGTGGAACAGGGGCTTGATTTCCGAATCAGCGTCGCCCCCGAGGTTCCGGAACAGGTGATCGGCGACCCCCATCGGCTGAGCCAGATCTTGATTAACCTGCTGGGAAACGCCGTGAAATTCACCGCACAGGGAGAAGTTTCCCTGGAAGTGACTGCTGCTCTCACGAGCGCCGACGAACCGGCGCTGGTCACCTGCACAATCCGGGATACCGGCATCGGCATGACCGCCGCCCAGATGGCAAACATCTTCCACCCTTTCACCCAGGCGGACTGCTCCACCACCCGCCGCTACGGCGGCACCGGTCTGGGGCTCAGCATCTCCAGGCGGCTGGTAGAGCTGATGTGCGGAGAGATTGGGCTGGAAAGCGAACCGGGCCGCGGGAGCGCCTTCACCTTTACCATCCCCCTGGGCCGGGGGACAAAGCCGGTTGAGACGGCGCACTCTTTCGACCCGGCCCTCGTCGCGGCGGCCTTGCAAGGGCGCCGGGTGCTCATCGTGGAGGATAACAGCGTGAACCAGCTGGTGGCGCGGGAGCTGTTGGAACAGCTCGGCGTGGTGGTTACCGTAGCCGGTAATGGTCGGGAGGCGGTGGCCGTCGCGACCGAGTTCGGGGCGGAGTTCGACCTTGTCCTCATGGATATCCAGATGCCGGTAATGGACGGCTACGAGGCGACCAGGCTCATCCGGAAACGGTGGGCGCCGGACCGGCTCCCCATTATCGCCCTGACGGCTTATGTCAGCCGGGACGAGCTGGAGCAATGCCTCAAGAGCGGCATGAACGATCACCTGACCAAGCCGGTACAGCCGGAGCGACTTTATGCCTGTCTGATGCAGTGGATCAGATCCGCCGCCGGGCCGGATGTCGCGCCGGTTCCGTCCCGGGATCACTGGGCGCCTGCCGTAGCTTGGCCGGAACACCTCCCCGGTTTGAACCCGATCCTGGGGGTGGCGCTGCTGGCCGGCGATACGGAACTCTACCAGCGGCTTGTCATTAATTTTGCCCATGACAGCCAAGGGCTGGGACTCAAGATCAGAACCGCTCTGGAGGAATCCGACCTCGACCGCGCCCGACTCCTGGCGCATTCTCTCCGGGGGGCGGCGGGTAATCTTGCCGCCATGGCTCTCCAGAGCGCCGCCGGAGATCTGGAGAGCGCCTCTGCTCAGGGGCTGGCGGAACAGGCCGGAGTCCTCCTCCCGCTCCTGGAGGCCCGGTTGGCCGAAGTTCTCGCCACCACCGCGCTCCTTGCCGCGCGGGATGCAGCCCGGCTACCGGAGGCGCCGTCGCATCCCGTGTCGCTTGCCTCGGGTATGGTTCTGGTGGTGGAGGACAACAGATTCAATCAATTCTTGCTTGAGCAGATTCTGACGGAGTGGGGAGAGCAGATCACCTTGGCGGAAGATGGCCGGCAGGCGCTGCAGTTCATTGAGCAGCGGAGTTTTGACCTGATTCTGCTGGATATCCGGATGCCCGGTATAAGCGGCATTGAAGTCGCCCGCCGGATCAGACGTCGCGAACAGGAACGCGGCGAACCTTCAGTGCCGATCATCGCTCTTACCGCCGACCAGGAAACCGCCACCCGTGACGCCTGTTTTTATGCCGGGATCAATGAGGTGCTGCCGAAACCGATTAACCGTGATCAGTTGGCAAGGGCCATTACCGCTCACCGTGGCGGGACGGAAGCGATGTCTCCCGGACGATACCCGCTGCTGAATCCGCAGACCAACAAGGGGCTGGGGAACGATCCCAACCGGGTTCTACGGTACCGAGAACTGCTGGCGCAGGACATTAACGAGGAACTGCACTCATTGCAGAGCGCGCTTGAGCGGACTGACCGCGAACTGCTTTACCGCTCCGCCCACACCCTGAAAGGTCTCTGCGGTCAACTGACGGACCGGGCGCCGCAGGAACTGGCGGCCTGGCTGCAGCAGAACGCTCCCTCCGCCTCATCCGAACAGTTGGGGCAGGTGGTCGAGCAGTTGCAGACATTAATAAGTTGTTCAGGTCGACAGCGTCCCGCCCTGCCATGAGAAGTGAACAACGTTAACTATCTCCTGTCCCTCCCCCGAATTGACCCGTTATCATTATTTCGGGGGAGTTTCACCGTAAACGGAAAACCGCGGAAAACCGGGACGGAAAACCGGGACAGATCTATTAAAAGCCAATGAAAGGGATGATGAGAGTGGTTGCGGGTGTGTCCGATTTGATCGGTAAGCGGTTTTACTGTAGTGTGGGTTGATGGCGGAATGAGTCAGGTGAATACCTGAGGATGTGCCGGATTACTACAGATGGAGGATTCATGATCAGCAAATTGAGCATCAAAAATTTGACGGTGTTCCCGGAGGCCAACCTTGAATTCAGCCCTCAGTTGAATGTCATGGTTGGAGAGAACGGCGCCGGTAAACGTTCGATTTCCACAATGACTGGCTGGTTACAAAGATAGACGAGTGTGCATTCTATCGAAAACAATACCAAAATGTCTGTGGCGGGTCAAAGGCGGTCGACGTGCTGGCACTGGATGGTTCGCGTTGTGCGTGGTTCATCGAGGCCAAGGACTACCGCCGTCATCGCAGAACAAAAACCATCAACGAGGTGTTGACTAACTCCGAGCCGTTGAGAGTGGTTACCGGGGACCGGGGGCAGGTTCGACTTATAGACATTTACCAATAGCCTGCCACCCAAGCCCTCATACTTAATCCTCCGCATCTCAGTTCAAACATCTGAAAACCTGTGAACTAATAATGCGTTACCGGTAAGCTGCACTATCATAACTCAAGAATTTCATGAACTTTGACATCCGAGTTACTGCGAGAGGCAAGCGAAAACCGGGACAGGTCCATGAAAAGGGATGAGAGCCCAAATCTCCATTCCCCCTTTTTTATAAACGAGAGACGATAACAGAGTAATTTCCAACAAGCGGCTGGACCGACCGAAAAGACGCCGGTCAGCCTTGCGTCAGGCATCGGAAACTAACCATGGCATCTCGGAAATCTCCACGAAAAGCTTCCTCGAGTTTCGGTGCTCCGTATCTACGAAGCATTCGCACTGATCCGGAACGGATGAACGGAAGCCATTTCCCGTTCAGCATCCCAGCGTTCAGTCACGGCATTACCCTCGACGTGCCAACCCCAGTTACATTCTTCGTCGGAGAGAATGGGAGTGGAAAATCCACGCTCCTGGAGGCGCTTGCCGAAATCTGTGGCTTCAACCCTCAAGGCGGAAACCGGGACCACTATCGGGAAGCGAGAGAAGAGCGCTCGGAACTAGCACAGGCACTAAAGCTCTCCTGGATGCCCAAGATGACCGAAGGGTTTTTCATGCGT
>CAIYUY010000119.1 GCA_903929485.1 uncultured Desulfuromonadales bacterium | reverse complement strand
ATGCCCGAAATTTTAAGGGCGTCAGATTCGACTACCGCATAAGTCGGGACACTTGTCTGCCTGGTAAAGACAAATGCTGGCCCTTTCCATTGCCAGGTAACCGTGGTACCGGTAGAAGGAAGCAGATCAAAGCCGGCTTCACCGGCGGTATGGACAATACCGCCAGCGTCCAATCGGAGTTCATTTCCGGCGGCATTGCCGATATACACGGTGTAATTGGAAATAAAGAGCTGGTTAGGTCCGGTAAGCGCACTGAACGCGACCGTATTGACATTGTGATCCATATAGCCATCCCATTGCCATCTGGTGGGACTGACAATGGTGTTTTTTGTGACAAAATCGGTGTAGGTAGTACCGAAAATGCCCGAATAGGGATAGCCGGTAGGATTACCGGCATCGACGACAGCGGTATCATTGGCATTGACGCCATACAGACCGACCGCCAGATAGTTATTGAGCTCCGGCGACTTGCCGGTACATTCAATCCAGATTCCGGCACCCTGGCCATAGATGGATTTGATCGTGTAGATGATGGAGGAAGGATCATTGACGGGAATATCAGCATACGCATAGTTGGGATCATTCCAACCCAACTGGCGGCTGAAGGCTGCGCCGTTGAGCACGCTCCAGGGTTGAACCGGATCATAACTCCCGATCCCCGGGATAAGGCTCGGCTGTGAGGCCCCCGTGTTGGTTCCCAGCACAGGGATGACTCCGGGCGCTTCCACGGTAAGCTTGTTGGTGACCTGATTATAGGTCGTGCTCGGCATGGTCATGGTATTCCAGTTCAACGGCGGCGAAAATGCCGATGCCTGCGTAGTGACACCCATGATAAGCATGAGGAGCACTAACAATAAAATATAGTTTCGTAGTTTCATACGTTCTCCTGTTAAAAAATATTTACAAGTCTCCACAAAAGTCAGAGCAACCCTTAAGGCAACTTCCAGCAAAGATACTACCCGAATAATTCAAGAAGTTGTCATTCTGAGCGACTTGTGCTGAGCGTAGTCGAAGCAAGCGAAGAATCTGTTTTAGCTTTATAAACAGATCCTTCACTTCGTTCAGGATGACAGACGGGTGGTATGTTTTTGCTGCAAATCACCGAACTTAAATACGTTGTCGGAAATCGCTTACTGTCAGGAAAAAAGGACAAGCCTGGGAGGTGGGTCGGGGGGATCGACAGCCCGGCTCAACGGAATCCGCAAGGATTCGTGATACTCGGAGTGATTAAGGAGAGGGATGAACCTCGTGGTGAAACGGTAGGGCAACTGCTCGTAATTGAATGATCCGGCGACACCGACTTTGCTGTCGCCGCAGGGGCAGCCGCGGGAGAGAACCGTTGTCCCGGTTGACTGCTTCTTCTTGCAGCAATCAGGGAGTTTTCCATCATGATCGACGTGGTCGCTTCCGGTTGGGTATCTGGCTGTAACCTGCTCCGGATCCAGTTCCGGATGCTGCTTCTGTTTTTTTTGCCAGCAGCAGCAGGTGTGGTTGGCGCTCCGCTCAACCGAACAACCGCAGATGGAGCAATCCCCGGAGCACTCCCCGGTTATGGCGTGAGCGACAACCTTGGAATGCATGGCCGGAGACGCAAGCGGGCTCAGCGCTATCATGAAATAGATTGCGGTGAGGAGCTGCGCTATCATGGTATGAGGAACTCTTCTCACAACGTATTCCCGGGGTAAGGGGAGATGCCGATCAGCTGTCCCTGTTTTTGAAACCTGTCACGGATGATTACTGATTTAATGAACCCTAGATTGCATATAATCACATAAATACGTAAAAAACAACATCTAAGGCAGTAAAATGATATAATAGTAACATAAATCAACCCAAAATAACATTTCAGCTGGAGAGCCGGACAAGTAACTCCTGAACAACAGTTTTGCCAGATCTGGGGGATCAAGGCCCCCCATGAAGGAGACCCACCTGAATTTTTGTCAGATCGCCTCACCATCGGTCACTAACCCGTTTTCCAGGGCATGGAGCCGCTCCCCCCAGGTGGTCGACCACTCCCGTAACTGCTCCCGGGAGAGCGGCTTGGCGTCCCTGTTCAGTGACGGTTCTCCCATTGCATCCACGACCTGATTGGCCAACCGGCGATAGAAATAAGAGTGGGTGGAGTGCGGCGCCGCCTCGATAACCGTCTTGCCGAACAATTCGGCTTGTCTCACTTGTAACGAGCGGGGAATGGCCGGCAGGAGATGAAGCGATGCGGCACCGGCAAAATCGCGAATAAATGATTCATCAAAGACGTTCCCCGCGTTATTGGGAATCAGCCCCCCCAGCGCCACCGCGGCGAACTCCGGAAACGGGGTGGTCAGTGTGGTCAGCAGATTATTGGCCCCAACAAGCGCCCCCAAGTCGGCGGTAGTCACCACGAATACCGTCAAGGCGCGGAGATGGCGCCTGAGTGCGTGTAGAAGAGCGCGCCCATGTTCCCCGGAGACATCGTACAGGACCAGATCGGGAGAAATCTCCGGGATAATTCCCGCCTCTATAATTGCCTGAATCGCCCCGTCCAGTTCCCCTGCCCCTTCTTCACCAAACCCGGGAGGAGATCCCAATTCCAGAATGGAAAGTCGCCTCACTCCCCGCCGGACCACGGAATCCACCGTCGGCTTTTCACCACGCCGTATCAGCCGACAGACCGACTCATTATTCGTGGAGGCGAAGCCGTCAGGTACATATCCGCTCCCGATCTGCAGGACGGTAAACCCCACATCGGCCAGAGCCGCCCCCACATGCGTCGTGACGGTGGAACTCCCCACCCCCCCCTTGCCGCAGAACACAATATGATCACTCATGATTAATCCTCCACTGCTCTGCAAAAAGGCCGGAAGAGCGCCTCCCCCGCGAGGGTGAAACTCTTCCGGCCTCCGGTTTGTCCGGTCAGCAAGATTGTCGTTTAGCTGATCAAGCTCTTGCTGCGTCAGATCCCGTCGAAAAGTGAGGTGGAAAGGTAGCGCTCCGCCAAATCGGGAAGGATAACCACAATGACCTTGCCGGCGAATTCGTCAAGCATGGCCAACCGCACCGCCGCGGCGGCAGCCGCCCCGGAGGAGATCCCCACGAGCAGCCCCTCTTCCCGAGCCAACCGCTTGGCGAAGTCGATTGCCTCGTTACTCTCCACCAGCTCCACCCGATCCACCAGGGAGAGATCGAGGTTTCCGGGAATGAACCCGGCGCCGATCCCCTGAATCTTGTGAGGAGCCGGCCGGAGCATCTCACCGGCCAGATGCTGGGAAATGACCGGGCTCTCCTTGGGCTCAACCGCCACCGAGATGATCTGTTTTCCCTTGGCGCCCTTGAGATAGCGCGAAATGCCGGTGAGAGTCCCGCCGGTTCCCACCCCGGAAACGATGACATCAACTCCGCCGTCGGTGTCGGTCCAGATCTCCGGTCCGGTGGTGCTCTCATGAATAGCCGGGTTGGCAGGATTGTTGAATTGCTGGGGGAGAAACCACCGCTGGGGGTCCGAGGCGGCGATCTCCTCGGCCCTGCTCACGGCCCCCTTCATCCCCTCGGAACCCGGAGTCAGGATCAGATTCGCCCCCAGGGCCGCCAGGAGCCGACGCCGTTCCACGCTCATGGTTTCCGGCATGGTAAGGGTCAATTTGTACCCACGCGCCGCCGCCACGAAAGCCAGGGCGATCCCCGTGTTGCCGCTGGTGGGTTCGACGATCTCCACCCCCGGTTTGAGTATCCCCCGAGCCTCGGCGTCCCAGATCATGTTGGCGCCGATGCGGCACTTGACTGAGTAGGCAGGGTTGCGCCCCTCGACTTTCGCGAGGACGACCCCTTGAGCCCCTTCAGTGACACGGTTAAGACGAATCAGCGGGGTGTTACCGATGGATTGGGAGTTATCCGGAAAGATCCTGCTCATATGCCTGCTCCTTTGAGAATGCCGTTTTTTTATTAAATGCTGTAGTCGAATACCTGCCTGCTCGCCAGCATGGCCGCCTCGCTCCGTTCCACCATTTCGGCCAGGGTGACCGTATCCAGCACGGAGTTCATGGCGCTCTGCACGTCAGCCAGGACGAGGCGGATCCCGCAACTTGCCTCATCCCCGCATTCGTCGCACTTGGCGTAGTTCGTCTCGCTGAGACAGGAGACCGGGGCAAAATCTCCTTCCAGTATCCTGATGATCCGGCCGATGGTGACGGCTTTGGGTGAAACCGCCAGGGAGTACCCTCCCCCCTTGCCGATGCGACTCGTCAGTATCCCGCCGTTCTTCAGCGCCAGCAGGATCGCCTCAAGAAACTTTTTGGGAATTTTCTCTTCCCGTGCCAGTTCAGAGATAAGAACCTGCCCCCGTTCCAGGTTGCGGGTCATATTCATGAGCGCCTTGATGCCGTATGTGCTTTTTTTAGATATCAACATTGTCTATAACTCCGATAGGTAATAATTATTTATTTGAACCGTGAAGTCAAGAATTATTTTCCCCACTCTGTAAAAAACCGGTGATTGATCAAAAAAAACCGCCGGGACAGGGATGACCCGTCACTGGCGGCGACCGCGGTTTCCGGGAAGAATCGTTCATCACTTCCCTTGCACCGGCATTTCGTTCATTCCCCAGCTCATGATAAAGAGGAGGGAGCGCTCCTTGTTCTATGGAATTGCGATGAAATCCATGTTGCCGTAACTCCGGATCCGTTTGCAGACCTCATACCCCTCGCGGCTCCCTTCATCATTGGTGTTCCCTTCCATGGTGACAAAGGTCTCCGGTTGAGATTCCACCACGATACCGGTATGGCTCCACTCCGCGGAAGCAGTACGGTGGATAAAAATCGAGCCGGGGGAAAGTTGCGAGGGCGGATTGGTAAGATCCGCTCCGGGGATGAAAATTCCTCCCTTCCTCGCCCGTGAAGCAAGTTCATCGCAGGAAAAGGTCGGCGTGACGGGAAGAGAAGTTTGAAGAGTATCGGCGGCTTGACGCATGATGAAGCTGACAAAACCGGCGCACCAGGCCCACTGTTCTCCCTCGTTTCCCTCCATGTAAAGACGAACCCATGGACCTCGGTTCTGGCCGCCAACCTCAAGGGGATGCTCCGTCAAATGTTGCCGGGCGTAGGCGACCATCATGGCGCCGAAAGTCGGCGCCGCGGGAAGGGGAGAGAGCACCCTTTGCAGGGGAGCGACCAAGGCGTCAAAAGTAGCCGAATCAACAACGCCGTCCGCGGGAAGGGAATTTTTCTCCTGAAACTCCCGCACCGCTCGCTGGGTGGCCGGGCCGTAAACGCCATCAACCGATACACCGAAACCGTGGAGAATCAGCCACTCCTGTACCTTCCTCGCCGACGGCAGGTTGTCACCAAGTTTGCACCCTTTGCCGTCGTAAACAATCTCATTCTGAATCCATGGCGAATTGATCAACATCTGTTTCACCTCCCGCACTGTTAATTATCGCTAAAATAACCCCCTTTACAAATACCTGTCAACCGAAATCCTCGGCAATGAACGGAACAGCTTGACAGATAATAAAGCGCCATGCTATTTAAGTCCCGGTCACCTGGTTTTTAGTGACTAAAAATTGAATATCGGATCACGGTGCCCGCAAGGGCTTGATAGGGAAGAGGGGTGTGAATCCCCCGCGGACCCGCCGCTGTAAGCGATAACGAAGGGCATTTACGTCACTGTTCGAAAGAGCGGGAAGGCGCCCGGAGGATGATTCGCGAGCCAGAAGACCTGCCATGATCCCAGCACTCATCAATTCCTCCGGTAAGGGAAGAGTGAAATCACCCACTAATGAGACTTTCAATACGAAAAGTCCGCATGCTGCGATTGCAGATGCGGACTTTTTTTGTCCGTCACACACAAGGAGGAGTACCGTGAAGAAAAGAAGTGTAAGCCTGTTGTTCGTACTGTTGTTGTCAACCCCGGCCTTTGCCGAACCACCCGACGTCATCCTGCCGGAGATCGTCGCCACCGCTTCCCGCTGGGAAGAACCCATGGAACGTGTTCCCCAGGATATGACCGTCATCACCCGCGCCGACATTGAGCGAAAAGGGGTCCCTTTCGTGGTGGATATCCTGAGATTTCAAACGGATATCCAGATCGTCCAAAGCGGAGGTCCCGGCGCCAACGCGACCATGTTCATGCGCGGCGGCAGTGGGAGTCAGGTTCTGGTATTGGTGGACGGCATCAAATTCAACAACCCCTCCACCGGTTCCGCTGACCTCTCCGGTTTGCTCACCTCCGACGTGGAGCGGATAGAAATCATCAAGGGGGCTCAAAGCACCCTGTACGGCTCCGAAGCCATGGCCGGTGTGGTCAATATCATTACGAGAAAGGGAACGGGAAAACTGAAGGGCGACCTGAGCGTGGAAGGGGGTTCCTTTGCCACCATCAAGACATCAGGATCAGTTTCCGGCGGGACAGAGAGAACGAATTACCGTCTCTCCGCCAGCTGGCTGGACACTGACGGTATCCCCACCGCCAGGAACGGCTCCATGCCCAACGGCTATAACAATAAATCACTATCCGCCAGGTTGGGCGCCAACCCCACCGATAGCTCGTCCGTGGAGCTTAACTTGAGGTACGGCACGGACAAGACGCAACTGGACAATTATATCTACGGTATCGGACTGGTGGACACCCTCAACTACCTCCAGAGTCATGAGACCTACCTGGTCGCCGCCACGGGAAAAATATTCCCTTGGGAGAAATACGAGCAGAGTTTGACCCTTTCCTACCTCTCCGATGACATCACCACCACCGACCCTGTCACGTCATATAATAATTACCGGACGAAAACAAAGGCGGAACTTCTTGATTGGCAGCATACGGTTGAGTTACGTCCCCTGACAGTCACGGGAGGATTAACCTACCGCTACGAAACAGCCGAAAACGTGGGGGCTTTCGATCAGTCCACAAACAACAGGGCCGTCTATCTCAACGCCAAGCTGGGTCTATTGGATGACACCCTGATCCTTAACGCCGGGTTGCGTGATGACAACCATTCGACCTTCGGTAATGCCGTTACCTACCGGACCGGTGCGCTCTATTGCCTGAAACCTCTTGAGATGCGATTCAAGGCGAATTTCGGCACCGGATTCCGGGCCCCCTCCTTGAGCGATCTCTATTACCCGGGCTACAGTAACCCAGAGCTGAAACCGGAAAAAAGCACCGGATATGACCTGGGTCTGGAAAAAGAGCTTTTCGACAAAAAGGTGATCCTGGCCGCCACCTGGTTCCGGCAACAGTACCGCAACCTCATCCAAAGTAATGCGCCAACGTACATCCCTGAAAATATCGGAAATGCCCTCACCCAGGGAGTGGAACTCAAGGCATCGGCTCTCCCCGCGGACAACCTGAAACTTAACGCGGGCTACACCTGGCTTGACGCCCTGAACAAGGATACCGGAGCCTTTCTCCCGCGCCGACCACGGAATAAGGTCACAACCTCCGTGGAGTATACCCTGGCGCAACTGACCGTGACCGGGGAATACCTCTTTATCTCCAGCCGGTCTGATTCGCTTCAGGGTCCGGATATGGCCTCCTACTCCCTCATCAATCTGCGGGGGGCATACCTCCTGACAAAAAACCTCTCCCTTTTTGTCCGTATCGACAACCTGCTGGACAGATCCTACGAAGAAGTCGCCGGCTACGGCACCCCCGGCCTCTCCGCCTACGGCGGCATCAAGGTGTCATTCTAGGTGACAAAGATGCGTCACTACACAGGGAGCATACTCCTCTCCCTGCTGCTAACCTCTGCATGGTGGGGGGGCGCCTGTGGCGCCCCCCTCCCCCCGCCCAAAAGGATCGTCTCGCTTTCCCCGGCCGTGACCGAGATCCTTTTCTCCCTTGGCCTGGGCGGGCGGGTTGTGGGAGTAACCACCGTCTGCGACCGCCCCCATGAGGCGCGGAGCAAAACGAAGGTCGGCGGCATGGCCAATCCATCCCTGGAAGCGATCATCGCCCTGAAACCGGATCTGGTCGTTATGACCAACGATGGAAACCCGAAGGTTATCTCCGATCGGCTTGCCGGACTTGGCATTAGAACGTACGCATTCACATCAAAACGGCTAAGTGAACTTCCCGCCGGTATACGGGAAATGGGACAGACAGTGGGAGCAGGCCCGGCCGCGGATAAACTGGCGGGTACTATGGAAAAAGCTCTCCGCGATGCAGCCTCGTCCCATCCGGGAGCATCATCACCGGCTGCCGCCACCGGAGGGAGGAAGGCGCTCTTTGTCATCTGGCTCACTCCCCTCATTGTCGCCGGTCCCGGCACAATCATGGATGATGCCATGAAGATGAGCGGATTGATAAATATCGCCACCGACGTAAAGGTCGCCTATCCCCGCTTCTCCCTGGAGGCGGTCATTCAGCGCCGGCCCGATCTGATTATCATCGGCAAAGGGCATGATGAGATGAAAACAGTTTCCCAGGGGTTTCTGAAGAGCCTGAGCATGCTTGATGCGGTAAAGAAAGGGCGTGTCTGCTTCTTGGATGACGCCCTCTATCGTCCCGGCCCAAGGATACCAGCGGGGATGGCGGAACTGGACCGCTGCGGGAATATGCCATGAAACCCGCCAACGGCTCGATGTTTCTTGTGGCGGCGGCGCTCTCCATGGCCGCCCTTTGTATCATTGTCGTCTCCGTCGCCAGCGGGCCAAGATTATTAAACCCTTTCACCATGGACAGTGAAACATGCCGTACGCTCCTTGCCATCAGGCTCCCACGGACCGCCAT
Organism: uncultured Desulfuromonadales bacterium; assembly: GCA_903929485.1. Taxonomy (GTDB): domain Bacteria; phylum Desulfobacterota; class Desulfuromonadia; order Geobacterales; family CAIOGM01; genus CAIOGM01. Next base: position 11,388 of record CAIYUY010000119.1, on the reverse strand, counting down.
TGCCCTCCTCATGGGTGGCGCTCTGGGAGCGTCGGGAGCCATCCTTCAGGGCATTTTTCGCAATCCCCTGGCGGACCCTTACATTCTCGGCATTTCCAGCGGCGCGTCACTGGCCGCCTCCTTCGGACTCATGTTCGGCATCTCCCTGTTCACCTTGAGCGTCCCCATCCTGGCGTTCATAGGCGCAATCGCAACAGGAGCCGCTGTGGTACTGCTGGGGTGCGGCTGGAAAGGGTTGCAACCTGAACGGCTGCTTCTGGCGGGAGTGGGGATAGGGTTCTTTCTTTCCGCGCTGCTCATGCTGGTCATGACCGTATCAGTGGATGACGGACTCAAAAGGGCCATACTCTGGATGTCCGGCGATCTCTCCATGGTTGATTGGGGATTGCTTCCCGTTGGGCTCTTTTTCATACTCAGCGGGTTTTGTCTCGCCCTGAGCAGACGCAAGGGGCTGAACGCGCTGACGTTGGGGGACGACATCGCCCACAGCCTGGGCTTTAATCCCACACGGGAAAGGCTCTATCTCTTTATCGCCGCGTCACTCATGACGGCGGCTTCGGTCTCCATGGGTGGTGTTGTCGGCTTCATCGGACTGGTGGTCCCCCATCTGGTGCGTCGGCATGTGGGCTCGGACGCCACGGTGGTGCTGCCGCTCTCCGTGGTTGCCGGCGGCACCCTCCTCTGCCTCGCCGACGCCATCGGCAGAACCGTGGCGGCGCCGCTGGAACTTCCCGCCGGGGTTATCGCCGCGCTCATCGGCTCCCCCTATTTCATTTATCTGTTGCGGCAAGGAAAGAGCTACTGACTCCCGGCGCCGGAAATATTCCACGCGGCAAAGAAGTAGCCATTGACTCACCATGGCGGAGATTTTCTCACATGACGACCCTTGAATTTGCCAACGTTTCTTTTTCCTATCTCCCGAAACCCTTCATCCACCGGATGTCCTTCTCCGTGGCGGAAGGGGAGCTGGTGGGGCTGATGGGGTCAAATGGCGCGGGAAAGTCCACTATCCTCAAACTCGCGGCCGGGCTTCTTTCCCCCCGGGAGGGGAACGTAATGGTCGGAAAGAAAGCCATACGCTCGTACCGCGGCAAAGAGCGGGCGCGACATCTGGCCTATCTTCCCCAGATACTGGATCTCCAGGCGCCGTTTCGGGTGGGGGAGCTGGTCAGGATGGGGGCATATCCCCAAGAGGGGTCACAGGCGCTCTCCGTGGAGGAAGCACTCCAGGTCGTCGGCCTGCAGGGAAAAGAGAAAAAACAGCTTGCGGAATTGAGCGGCGGCGAACGAAGACGGGCCTATATCGCCATGACATTGGTGCAGGGGGCCAAAGTACTCCTCCTGGACGAGCCCCTGGCAAGCCTGGACATCAAGTACCAGTTCGATCTGTATAAACTTCTCAAGGATATTGTCCGCGAAAAAGGAGTAACCGTGGTCATGTCACTGCACGACATGGGAATGGGCGCCCTGCTGGATCGGCTTCTTTTGGTAAAAGAGGGAGAGCTGATTGCCCAGGGAGATCCGGCCGGCGTTCTCACCGATGAACTGGTGCGGGACGCCTTCGACCTGAATGAATCGCTCAGCGTCTATATGACGGCAAATCGTTTTGTTTCTCGTGCTCTTGCCGTTGCCGCCCCGCAATGTCAGTCGTGAGGATAACGTGATGTCAAGGAAACTCCGGAACTGTATAGTGGGGTCGGCAGTTATTCATACAGCCTTGTGTCTTGCGGTTGCCGGGATGCCGCCGACGACTCCTGTTACCACTCGGGTGATAGAAACTTTTATCGTTGACTCTTCCGTTGCCCGGCCGGAAATACCGCAACAATTCGTACGGCCAGGTCCCAAAACAGCCCCACACGGGAAGAGACAGGAACAGCGGCTGAATCAACAGTTACGCGACTCCGGGTCTGCACCGCCTGTCCGACAGAATGCAGCAATCAAAGCTGTACCCTCACAAGAAGCCCCCGCCATGACAGCAGCCACGCCGGCGCAGGGTAACGTCGTTGCAACTGTCGCGCTGAGAACCGCGGCAACCGGTCAACAATCAGCTCAGTCACGGGAGGAAAACCCGGAACGCGTATCGACCCTTTCTTCCCGTCAAAACTCGGATTCCGGGCAGGTCTTGTCGCTGGGAGAGCCAGGTTCGCCGCGCTTCATTCATAAAGAGATTCCCATCTATCCCTTTGTTGCCCGCAAGCTCGGCAAAGAGGGGAACGTGTTGTTACGGCTGGCGCTGGACGCAGAGGGGCGGTTGCAACAAATTGAGACCGTAAAGGCGAACGGATTCGGTTTTGCCGAAGCGGCCAGCGCCGCCATCAGGAAGTCAACGTTCACCCCGGCGACCAGTAACGGCAGGAGCATATCGTCCCTGGTTCTTGTCCCGGTAAGATTTGTTTTGAATGAAGAGCGCTAGAAAGGGTACAATTTTGAAGCCATGGCAAAGTCGGGTGATTCAACAGAATAAGGTATACTTCTTACCCCGAACCCATCCCCCCCTCCTCACTGAATGATCGATTTCATCAAGACAGGCAGATATTTTTCCCTGTCTGATCCAGACGGTTGCGGATGGTTGTGATCAGAATCCGAAACGCCTCGTCGCTCATCTCAAGGGTATTAATTTCTTCGTAGTCGATATCAAAGCCGTCAAGATCGTTGTCCTGTAACAACTTTACGACGGAATCGGCGAACGCCTCCGGGGTGGTAGCCGCATTGGCCAGATCGGACGAGCCATAACCGAGAGAGATCACAAACTTCATGGCTGGATTTTTCTTTCTTGCAGCTGCTATGAGTTTAGCGACTCTGTCGCCATCGGTGTCACCGGGATTCGGAGCGCCCCCGCCCCGGGCGTTCTCGAAATCCACGACATAGGCGCCGGCATGGGGGAACGTATGGAGGAACGCAATGAAGGTGATATCCCAGAGATCAAAGGGAGGATTTTTTGCCAGAATCGGGTTAAAGTTGTCAACCGCTGCATCGTTGAATATGCCGATGTACTGGCCGATGACACGTGACGGCGGTGGGGCGGAAGAGTCACCACCACAACCGGAGATGCAGAGAAGCCCGCAGAGAAGAATAGCCGCCGGAAATGCAGTTTTCATCGCGAATAACCTCCTGACCAGTTACAAACAGATCCATTATAAGCGAGCAGTAAGCCTGACACAAAATAAATATCCACAGCACGTAATTTATAGGGCCGGGGTCAGATCAGGTGAAATATTGCACACACCGCTTAGCCGACAGTACAACTTGTAATGGAAATATGACTATGGTAGTATGGTCATAATTTACAAGCGGAGGTAACGTATGTCACAAGCCGTATCCAAATCTCAATTCAAACCTCATTCACTGGAATATTTCCGCAAGATCGAACAGACCGGTGAGGAATTGGTGATAACCGACCATGGCCGTCCGGTACTCAAGGTAGTTCCCTATGTTGCGGATACTGAGAACTGTTTCCGGGGGCTCCGTAACACGGTGCTCAAATATGATGCGCCCCTTGATCCGGTAGGATTGGAAGAGTGGGAGTCAATGAAGTGATCGTGCTGGATACTCACATCCTGATCTGGTGGGTCAATGATCCCGCTGCGCTGAGCGAGCCGTCACGAACCGTTATAGAAGCCGCTTTGTCGTCACGGACAGTACATGTCTCCTGCATCAGTTCTTGGGAGATCGCTCTTCTTGTGGAGCGGGGCCGTCTCCGGCTGGCACTGGATGTACGCGATTGGCTTAGCCGCTGTGAGGCGCTGCCGTTTCTGACCTTTGTTCCCGTAAGCAATGCGATCGCCGTTGAATCAGTCCGGCTGCCGGACTTTCCTCATGCCGATCCGGCTGACCGGATCATTGCCGCCACGGCGTTATCGTTGGGTGCGTCCTTGGTAACGAAAGACGATAAACTCCGAAATTATCCACACCTGAAAACAGTCTGGTAAGTGGCGACAGTACACCCCCCACGGCCTCCCCGACAAAACTTCTTCTTGGCCAGATAAAAGCAGACGCCACTGTTCATCATTTTGGTTCTTTTCCCTCGTTTTCTCCGGGAACATACGCACTCGTTCTGACACGTCACCGGGAATCAGGGTCAGAGAGCCCTCCGTGGTCCCAAGAAAAAATTTTTCCCTGCCAGCAATTTAAATAAACATTAATTGACATATGTAAATATAAATGATATGGTCCGGACACAAAAAGAATCGTAATCCGGAAGCATCGTTGCAGGTATCCGCAGCAAAGGCTCTGGCGGGTGCGGTTTGGTTCCATGAGAGGCCGTGAGGAACATCCTTACGGCCTTTATTTGCTCGATAATTTTAAAGAATCATTTATCTGAGTTGTAGCAACTGAACCGGAAGGATTTGAGAACTCAAAATATCCGTAGCGGCAGTATGGGGCGGCAATGTGGAGCCCGGTGCGCATATGGAGCCATGCACACCCAACAACTCGCTCCTGACCCGAAAAATTCTTGAGTAAGTGGACAAGTGAAGTACGTCTGGACGTTCTGAGCGACCGATGGGATCTGTTACGCGAAAAATGTCTTGATGATAAGAGCGGCTATCCCCCCGACTATCAGCCCGTTCATCCATTTCAGCAGGGTTATCTCCGTGGTAAGACGCTCCATCTTCAAGTCGATGCGGTGTTCAACCTCCTTGAGGTCGGAGCGCACCATGCTAATGTCACCCTTGGTGGCCAAGTCGCGGTAATCGAACGCTGCCTGTAGAGACTCCTGCTGCATCCGCACCATGGCCTCGGCTTGTGCCTTGGGTACTCCGGCTCCTTCGAGTATCTGGAAAAACTTGTGGGTATCGAATGTTATTGTTGCCATCTGGTCAACCTCTTATGTGTGGTGCTGATGCAGTTCTTTCGAACTTAGCGCATCTGCTATTCAATTGCAAGTGGTTAAGAAATGAAAGTTATGGGGTGTGTACCGGTTTCAAGGTGCGCACCATAAACCCAGGCCAAGAGGGACGCACTTAAGTTCTTTACTTACTAAAAATTTTAAGAAATATTTCTTCGGAGTTATAGCGAACAGCACTGACAGGAGCATGGACCATACCGGACACGGAAAGGTCTAATCTGGTCGCCCTCCCCTTACGGGTGAAGACTGTTGATCGGTAACGTATAAGCTCGCTTGCAGAAGCAAACGGGCGACTACCCTTGAAGGGGGATGCTTATGAATAGTATATTTTCACTGCCTCTTTTCGTTTCATTCCTTCTGCTCTCTGTTCCTCATACTGCTTGCGCCAGTGAAGGTCTCGCCTGGATCTATTTCGTCATGGCGCCGTTTTCCCTCTTTACCACTCCTTTCTTTATGACAGCCGTCTGCGTGGCTATGGCCGCCTACTGTTACTGGCGGTACCGGACGACCACCAGGAAATACCACGCAATGATCACTCTACTGATACTGCTGGTTGCAATTCCTGTAGCGGTGAGAGACAAACTGTCCTATGTGGCAGCCAAGCACGATCGCGAAGATCGTGAGCAGGCACAACTTCTGGCAAAACAGCGGCGCGAGGCGCGGCGAGCAGGAAAACATTTCAGCCCGGAGTTCACGGCCATAAGTACCGCATACACGGCGAAGTACCTGGCTTCGGCAAAAACGGAAGCCGACCGCCTCAATTTTCAGGCCAGCCGGGATCTGCTGCAGATGAAAAAGGCGCTTGGTACCATGCAGAATAACGAGCCGCCGCCGAAACTGCACGAAAATGAGGAGAAGCCGCCGGTCAGAACCGTAAAGACAGCCCTGTTTGAACTGTATGCTGCCGCTCTCCTTATCTTCGCCCTGTTGACTGGGGCCCTGGCCGAGCGGTGGCGAAGAAACCGCGGATGGAGCCCACCCCGACACCTGTTTTCGCTCCTTGTCTGCATCTACGTCCCGGTGCTGGCGCAACTACCCTTCATGGAAATACTCATGGGACAACAGGGACCTTTGGTCTATTTCTCCTGGTTCGCCCTGCGGGCATTCTCGCCGATTTCCTATTTTGTCGCATACCTGGCCGGCGTTGCGCTCTGGAGTCGCCATTCGGCACGCACGGAAGCCTCGCAGAGTGTAGAGGCGCCTTCCGACCAGCCTGAACGGGAAATACTCCGGCCAACCCTGCCGCCCGAACAGCCGACAGGTGAATCATCGGCGCCGCGCGGTAAATCGGCGTTTACGTTCAATGGGAAGAAGGTGCTTGCGGGAATGGCGGTACTGCTCCTCCTGGACTGGGTGGTGCAAACGATGTTGCTGAACACCCTGATCGTACTGGGCTCCAATGCCGGGGCGAAGTTTACCCCACTGCCGCCGCAGGCGCTCCTCCCCTGGACCATGCCTACTCGGGTCAGGCTCATGAACAAAGCCACCGATGTGCCTTTGTCCGGAAAAAACGTCAGAGTGACCTGGGAGTACAATACCATGGGGATGCTTCCGCAACCGGAAGCACGCTATGCCGATCACACCTACACGACTGATTCCCGGGGGGAGATACGACTCCCCTGTCGTCTCAAACCGGTAAAAGCCTACCTTCTTGCGTTCTGCCAAAGCATTAACCAGGGGATTTTTCTCCATCTGAACGATCCCGGCTATATTCCGGCCGGGGACCGCCCCTATTTGTCACCTCGCATCCAGGGTGAGCGACTGGCCGAGACCATACCATTTACCCCCTGCCGTTCGGCGCATGACTGGGAGTGTGCCTTGGGACGGGCGTCACTATTTCCTTATGCGTACCTGAAAGAGGCTATCAACGGGGTTGTCAGGCAGATTCCTCTGGAGACCATGGATGATGAGCAGATACGGCAATTATCCAAATCTTGCGATCCCCTGGTGACAGCGGCTTCACAAAAGATCGACGAAGAGGTTGTCAAGCGGGGAGCACCAAGGATCTGTCCGGAAACGTACATCCGGACACTGATCCGGTCCGGCAGGGAAAAGGACGCCGTTGCCGCCCTGCCGCGGTTGGAAGGGAGGCCGTATGCAGAGGAATGGCGGATCTATTTTCAGAAGTTCGTAAACGACCTTGCCTTCGAGAAGGATATGGCCCGGGAAGCTAACCCACTTATTTCGCTGGGTAAAAGCGGCGCCCAACTTCACGAGGAGGCGCTGGCGCTGCACAGGCAGGGGAAATACCGGGAATGTTTTCCACTCTACCAGGCCGCCGTCACACTCTCCCCAACATCGGGAAGATATGCCGGGAATTATGCCTGCGCCGTCATGTCCGAACACCAGTTCTACAGTGAAAAACTCTCTCGCCGGGCAATTTCTCTTGACCGGAATCGTGGCCACTCCTACCTGATGCTCGCCGATCTGCTCCTCGCCTCTGACCGCACTCTGGGCGCCTATCTCCTGGCGAAGGAGGCGTTACGGTTGGGATGGAGGGATACGTTCACATGGTCGAAAATCGCCCTGGCGGCGGATAAAATGTATGAACAGAAAGAGGCTGAGGCGGCCGCGCGGGAGGCGCTGAAACTAGACCCGAATAATCCTGACCTGAAACTGTTTAAATTGGGACACGCAAAATAGGTAGCAGTCTCCTCACGGGCTCTGGTTACTCATTGATGACCGGGAACTCTTCATGTCATATGACCTTCACCCTTCCCCGCCCCCGCGAATTGAATATACCCTCTGTCCCCGGAACTTCTCGAAACTTCTTCGAGGCTTTTTGCCAGGACATCAACAATTGTGCAAGAAACTGTATTGCGAAAGAGCATTAAGCGGTGTTTACTTTGTCTAGCTTTTGCGGGCCAACCCGACCTGCGCTTTTAAGCAGTCATCAGGGACATGAGGATAATCGCAATCGCTCTACCGGTAAGAGTACTGTGGAAGCTATGACCGAAAACCCTAAGATAAACATCCTCATCAATCTGAGCAGCAGACTCCTCTGCGAGGGGTTACAGCTGCTCATTGAGCAGGAGTCGGCGACCTACCGGGCCGTCATTGCCCACGACATTAAGAGTGTCCAGGGATTCGTCCCGCACAAGATCCTGTTCGACGTCACCACCCTGAAATATCCTTTTCCGCTCCTTTGGCATGACGCCAAGATCATCCTGATCGACACCGGCCTCGGCGAGGAGGAGGTGATCAACCTCCTGTTCCGGCACCAACTGGACGGCGTGATCTCCACCGGCACGGACAGCGAGCTTTTCTGGAAAGCTCTGAAGACAATCCGCTCCGGTCAGATATGGATCGACAACAACAAGCTCAGGGGAATGCTCCGTAACCCGCCTTCCGCGGAAAACATGCCAGCCCAGGGAAGCTACAGCAGAAGAGAACGGGAGATTGTGCTCCTCATCGCCAAGGGGCAAACGAACCGGGAGATCGCCTCGCAGCTCAACCTCAGCGAAAATACCGTAAAAACCCACCTCAGCCGCATCTTCGGCAAGACCGGAGTCTCCAGCCGTATCCAGTTAACCACCCTGGCCATGAGATTCGTAATGGAAGCAGCCCCTATCCATACGAGCTGAACAGAGCTGGTGGTAACTTCTCATCCATCCCCCTGCGTCACGTTTCACCCACCGGGCTAACCCGCGGATGAACCCGATCCACCGAAAAAATAATGGCCGACCGGGTGATGTCGTTTCCCGGGCTGGGGGTCACGGGCTGGGGGTCAGGTCTTGTTTCTTGACTTTCGGGGTTCGTAAGGGAGGAGATAGGCAAGAATAAAGACCTGACCCTCAGGCGCTCAGACGACCATCAGGCACTTGACCCTCAGGCACTCAGGCACCCAGGCAGACCCTTTCAGCTAAGCCTCTACCAATGATTGTCGTCCCCGAAATATTCTATCGGGGACCTGGTTTGTTTAACCCATCACACAGGATTCCCGCTCAGAAGCGTTGCGGGAATGACAGGAAGGGGAAGTTCGGAGCTATTTCACTCGCCTGAGATTGCTGGCTGAAGATTATTGCTAATCAGTTGCAATTATGCGTTGCCCTTCCCCCAAAACAAAAATCGGGGCTGAAAACCGGAACTTGCCTTCACCCTTCTCCGCCTCTGGGAATTGAATATACTCTCCCCGGAACTGCTCCCCGTACTCCTTCGTCCCAAGCCGCAAGCATCCGGTTTCCCACATCTCGAAACTCGGGGTGATCTGCCCTGTAGTCTGACAAAATCCCTCGGGTATCGCTGACCGCATCCGCTATCTCTTCAAAAATTCGCTCCACTCTCCCCACCGACAGGAGCAGGTGCGTTATCGCAAACTTTTCCAGGATCTTCCGCGGCCACCATTTTTTGGCGCCCGCCAGAGATAACGCAGGAACATCACGGGGGATGTAGGCAACGGTTGTCACGATGTCGTAGACAGGCGCCAGACTGACGGGTTGCCCGGGTCGCTCATACAGCACGCCGAAATTCTTCAGGTGGGCATCGCCATTCCTCAACATGCAGGAGAGGAGCAGGGAGGCGAAAAACTGTTCACGCGCTCTCTGAAGAAATTCTCTGGAGACAAAATCCTTGATAGTCCGCGCGACCCGTTCGTAGGTGCTGTTGTATTTCTGGGGAGTACCCAGAGCCTGCAGGGAGCAGAGATCCTCAAAGCCCAAGGATGATCCGCCGGAAACAGCCAGATCGAACCGCTTCATCACGAACAGCCCGCCATTTTCCGACAGGTGAAATTCCGGCACCGGCAGACCTGCCCGTTGCGCCGCAGTCATGCAAAAAAATTCATTCGTCGCCAGGTGGGGGTAGTCGGTACCCCAAGATTTCACGAGATACCCGCCAACGGTTGATGTTCCTCGCGCCGTTGCATCCAGCATGACCTTTGGTTGGACTCCCGACACCCCCGATCGAAAGGCATACTTCGCTGCCAAGTCATTAAACAATTCATCGGTATCCGGGTAGGAGAGGAGCTCCTCCAGTGATTCGGTGGTTTCAACGATACCGGGCGCCGAATCCTCCGGCAATGAGAATCGGTTGCGTCCGATCTGGTTGCCGCCGGTAACGCGCAGGATCGTCAAATCATCCTCACCGGCCAGTTTTGCAATTGCGCGGCGAATAATTTCCCGCAGCGCCCCTTCCGGCAGGTTCATCTGGAAAATCGGGTGGAGATCCCGACTTATCCAGCTTTCCAGACGCACCGGCATGGTGAGTGAAACTTGCGCCTCCGGCGATTCCGCCCCCTCATTGTAGGAAAAAATATGGCGGCCTTGGTCCGGAGATCGCTCCACGAGGCCGGCACGACACTTGGCGCCCCATACGGCCAAGGCGTTGCTGCTTCTCACTTTTCACCTCGCAATTCATCCAACGTCGGCGGCGCCCCTTCCGGCCGCACCCGGAGTTCCAAGTTGAGGTATTCCAGTATCCGGATTACTTTGCGGATACCGATTTCCTGTACGGTTCCCGATTCAATCTGGCTGATGGTGGAACGACTCATCACCAGCTCCCGAGCCATCTTTTCCTGGGAAATCTTCCGGCGCTTCCGCTCTTTTTTTATCTCTTCCCCGATTGAAAATAACATTTACGTACTGTATAGGGAACATCAAGCCAATTCAAGCTAAAAATGTTTCATATGCGGGACAGATAAGGGGAGAGAGATGCATGTATCCGTCGCTATCACTGCCGAAGGAGATACGCATGATTGCATGTACCCCCCGCACCACGTTTCACCCCCGGGCTAACCCGCAGATGAACCCGATCCACCGAAAAAATAATGGCCGACCGGGTGATGTTGTTTCTTCCCGTTGGACGTAGTATTGCATTAGCGTGCGCGGAAAGGAGATCAGTGGAGCCGACAAAACAACAGAACCGGGGAAAGGAGGTGAGATCCGGGGGGGTGGTGCGGACAAGATCTTACGGGAGCTTTTGAGTCAGGCCAACAACAGGTGGCGCAAAAAGGAGAACAACATGAAAAAGGCACTGAAGAACTGGCAGAGCTTTCTTTTCGCTGTCGCACTCATTGGCGGATTGATCGCGGCGATTCCGGCGGTGACACTGGCGCATGACCAAGACGAACATGGCATTCCTCCAAACGTCATATCCCCTGGCGAGACCTATTATGGCATGACCTACGGGGATTGGTCGGCGGCGTGGTGGCAATATACCATCGAGGCGCCGGATGGTGCGATTTGGTCTGATGATTCTTCCCCGAATTTTGATTGCGCTTATGGTAAACTGTCTACCATTAGTCCGTCCGCACTTGCTACACCAGTCTTTTTCCTCGTCGGGGGCGGGGGGCCTAATAATACTACCGTAACCCGGACATGCACTGTCCCGAAAGGAAAAGCGATCTTTTTCCCGATTATCAATGTAGAGTGCTCAACTATGGAGAATATTGTGCCTGATCCTATTAAAGCCTGTTCCAACTGGATCCCAAAGTCACAGCATGTAGCTCGGTGGAGGGGGTACCCTCACCTTTAAAAAATATTTCGCAGCGTTCTAGGCCAATCTACGGGGGCGATTATTTACATGGCTGACGCCTCAGGCCTGGT
>CAIYUY010000118.1 GCA_903929485.1 uncultured Desulfuromonadales bacterium | reverse complement strand
TTGATGACGCTCTTTTTTCCTCCAGGGCAACAACCACCCGCACATGGTCGTAGAGTCCCCGTACTTGATTCCGCAAATCCGGTCGGTCCAACGGTTCGTCAGCCGTTTCCAGGGGTTCGTAGCGTAACTGTGCGGCAAACGGATTCAGCATGATCAAATGCCTGAACTTTTCGATATCACAACCCAGTTGACGAAGCGTCAAGATGAGAACGCGTAAGTCATGAATGAAACCATAAGACCCACCTGTCACGGTTATCCAGGCTTTCAGTGATTTTTAAACCGCCTGCTGTGCGTGAAATCCGAAGATTTCATCATCGATGGAGTCCGGATTTATCATGAGATCCATGGCTTTCATATCTTTCGACGCCATCGGCAACAACTGTACCGCCTGATCAATGTGACTCATACAATGTTAACCCTTCCCGCAAGGCATGGGCGATGACGTGATTTTTCGCATTCTTCCATTTTTCGATTTCCTGGGGTGTGAACACTAAAAAATCCATGGGGATATAGAAATCAAAAAGGATATTACTCAGGCGGGTTATTTCTCCCCGTCGGCTTCGCTGGGCATCAAAGGGACCATCCTCAACAACTAAAAAATCCAGGTCGGAATCAGCAGACGCCGTACCTCGTGCATGTGAGCCAAACAGAATAATCTTAAGAGGTTGTATATCCCGCACGATAAGATCCGTCATTTCCTGTAACAGTTTTTCGGTTACCTGAAGCATGAACGATCTCCTCTCTCTACGCGAGACAACGCCATTTTCACTGGCGAAAACTCAAATATCATGCCGACACCTCGATTAGCTCAAATCAAACAATTATATGCCGCCAACCTATCATTATTTCGACCGTTTCCGCAAGCAGTAACCACCGATCCACCAACCCTGCCGCCTGATTGTCTTCGTCGACCGCCGCCAGCCAGGCGTGGTGCTCAAGCTCGCCCCCTTCCTCCCGGATGATATGCAGCGGATACGGGAACGGATCGGTGATGCCCATGGAATTTTCCGTTGTTTCTGAAAGGCTCGACGAAAACCTGCGACAGTGGTCTCTGCACGGTTTAGTCAGGCATGAACGACATGGAGCTTTCGTGATACCTGCCTGTCGATGAAAAACATCATGCCGAGAGTAATGAGCATGGTGCAGGCGGTGATGTAGCCAACGATATCAAAATGCTGTAGGGGCGCATTTTTTGCCGGTTGGTAGACTATGAGCCCCGACACAAACGCGGCAATGCCGCCTGATACCTGTTGAATGGAAGAGTTGATGCCCATATACGCGCCGCGATCTTTCATCCCAGGCACCCCGGATATGAGTGCCGAAGACGCAATCATTCGCGATGAAATCCCCGTGTACAGAACAATATTGGTCAGGATGACAACCCAGAGCGGGTTAGGCCCAAGGTGCGTGTAGATCACCACCATGATCATCGACAGGATGCTGCCAAAGACAAACAGTCGGTATTTGCCATATTTGTCAGCCTGTTTTCCGAGGAACGGGCCGGTAACTATGGAGGCAATGCCGGTAATGAAGAATATCTCCGAGAGCCGGTTTTCCGGGACGAGAATGTTGTTTACCAGAAAAGCGGTGCTGAAAGGCATGATCATAAAGCCGCCCGTGGCAAGCAGTATTGTCGCGGCAAAGCCCCTGATATAGAACGGATTCGATGCGGTGTGCCAGAGGTGGATAAATGCGTTTTTATCGCTTTTCCCCTGGATATGCCCTGTGATCGGCTTCAGTTTAAGAGCTATGACCGCCCCAATAAGCAGTGAAATTGCCGCGATCATCAGGAACGGGGCGTGCCAGTTGAGATGTGTAGCCAGATAAAGACCTACCGGAATCCCAAGGATTTGGCTGGCGGCAAATGCCATCTGCACGACCCCCATCACCCTGCCACGTACCTGCATGGAAAAGGTATCGGCTATTATGGCAAAGGAAATCGAGCCGATCACTCCGCCAAAGATTCCGGTGATGACTCGGGCACAAAGCAGTGGCAGATAGCTGCTGACAACACCGCAGTAGGTAGTGCCGCAGACAAAACCGGTGTAAAAGAACAGCAGCATTTTCTTCCGGTCGAATTTATCGGCAAATCCCGCGGCAGATAACCCTGAAGCTCCGGCACTGAAGGCGTACGCTGACACGACCAAGCCGAACTGTGAAGTCGAAATGCCTAACCCCGGCATGAGGATGGCGCCAAGAGGTGACAGGACCATAAAGTCAAGGACAACCGTGAATTGCAGGAGCGCAAGAATGGCTATGACGAATTTTTCGTAGGAGGAGAATATATGTCTAGATGTATCCAAAAGGTGACCTTTTCTAACTATCATCTGGGCGTTTGAACTTAATATTTTACACGACCGCCACCAATAAAGATACGTTCAATAAGCTGAATTGCATTATTGACTCCATCCTCCCGAGCCATTTTTTTGCCAATGATATTTGCCTTTTCAGGCATAGACGAATTATTTAGAACATATGATATTTGCTTGGCAAGCGTCCGTGCAGAAAGAGACTTTCGTTGCAGTGTATCTCCAGCGACACCAAACCGATTAAGTTCAGCTCCCCAGAATGTTTGGTCTGCCATGTGAGCCACCACTACCGACGGTTTACCTGCCAACAGAGTTGATTGAGTAGTTCCTGCTCCTCCGTGATGAACAATAGCGGCACAGCATGGGAATACTTCTGAATACGGAGAGCGGTTCACCATAAATACATTCTTGTTTGTCCCGAGTACCGCTAAATCATCCCAAGGCACCTGCATTATTGCTCTGCACCCCAGTATATTTACCGAGTCCTGCCATATGGTAAGCGTCTTATTTATCAGGGTCGGGTCGGACAACTACTCCTTGAAAGTCAGATAATAATGCTAACCTGCTGTCAAAACCGTGCGGCCAAGGACGGTAACTACGACCACCACCCAAGGCGGAATTTTCCAGAAAGTCAGTAGGCCAAACGCGACAAGACCGAGGATGAAATCGGATGCTGACAGTATACCGTTTGTCCAGACTGTAGTGTAAAAGACCGCCAGCAACAAACCGACAACAGCCGCGTTTACTCCCATAAGGGCAGTTCGCACCTTATTCATTTTCCGCAGTTGCTCCCAGAACGGGAGTATTCCGAGTAACAACAGGAACGACGGCAGAAAAACGGCTATCAGGCAGATGATACCGCCGAGCCATCCTCTGGGTTCCGGTTGCATCACTGCCCCGAGATAGGCGGCAAAAGTAAAGAGAGGCCCTGGAACTGCTTGTGCTGCTCCATATCCGGCCAGGAACAAGTCGTTGCTGACCCAACCGGGGTTGACGGAAGCAGCTTGCAAGAGCGGAAGAACGACATGACCACCACCGAAGACCAACGCCCCGGTTCGGTAAAATTTGTCTATGAGCGCAAGAGTATGATTCGGGCTGAGCTTTGCGAGAACGGGGACACCGACCAGCAGGACGCCAAAAAGTGCCAGATTCAAAACTGCGGTATGGCGACCGACAGGAATATGCAATGTTGTCTGTTCAGGCAAGGTATCCGCTTTGAGACAACAGATGCCGAACAACCCACCCAACAGGATAACGACAATCTGTCCCCAAGCAGTCGGCCATGCCAGCATGAGAACTGCCGCGAGGATGGTAGCAGTACCACGAAGGCGGTCAGGACACAAAGTCTTCGCCATTCCCCAAATAGCCTGAGCAACCACGGCAACTGCTACCACTTTTAAGCCATGAAGCCAACCGTTTTGAGCTGTGATGTCATGAAAAGCGGTAACTCCGTATGCGAACAGGATGAGAGCAATCGCCGAAGGGAGGGTAAAGCCAACCCATGCCGCCAAAGCGCCACGGATACCCGCCTGGGAAATCCCTATACCCATGCCAACTTGACTGCTGGCCGGACCGGGAAGAAATTGGCATAAAGCCACCAAGTCGGCGTAGTCGTGCTCACTCAGACAGTTGCGCCGTGATACGAATTCCTCGCGAAAATAGCCGAGATGTGCAACGGGCCCGCCAAATGAAGTAAGTCCGAGCTTCAGGAATACTATCATCACTTGCCAAGCAGATAGTTTCCGTGGTCCGTTTGGCGCATTTTTTCCTGACAAGATGTTTTACTCCATTGGTAATGCCGCCGGTAAAAGCCTTGCGGGACATGATGCCGTCATAGGAATAATGCTCACTGCTCGACGTCTCCCCTCTCGCTCATATCCCAGATAGTGCCTCGCCAGTTGCTGATAAATCCCCGGTCGTTGCACTTCGGGCAGAGCCAGACAACATCATCACTCTCGGGGTCGATGAAGCCGACTATCTCTTCACGGCACGGTTTACGTTGCGGTCGGCGACGGCATGACACACGATACGCGGGCGGATAATCCGGTTCCGGGTAAGAGGCCATGACGATGATTGCCGCGAAGTAATCGGCAAGCACTCTGGCCTCTTTCGGTTCCTTGACAAGGTTGCCGTTCTGGTCTAGAAAATGTGTCATGTCGGAAATCCAGGTGTCTGCTGCCATGCTCAGCCCTTTCTCAACTAGATTTGTATCGCCTTTGGCGGCGGTTCCATGATGAACGGCAAATGGCCCAGGGAATAGAGGATATAGCTGATGATCATCACCACAGGCACGAGCAGGATGCAAATCAGTACGACTCTTCCGACCGGGTAATAGGTGATTCTCTGGCTCCGCCCGATAAGGAAGTACAGAAGAGTTCCCAACGGCGGGAAGAAGCACAAAAACAACGCCCACACAAACTTTGCCATCAAACTGCTGAATTCATTAATAATGACATCCGCCAGAGCATAGAGCCACAGCACTGAGGGCAAGGCGATAATCGCGATGAATCCGATGAGGAACAATAGTGCCATCTGGAATCCTGATAAATTTTCAGAGTGCGGAAATCCGGTCGGCCAACTTGATCAGCCGTCGGTCATTCTTTTTCTGAGCTGTCTCTTTATTTATAAAACACCTTCAACTATTTTCCGGATAGTTTGCCGGATTTCTTTGTCCAGCACCCAGTTTCCGGCATGTAGCATTCTGAATCCGGATCAGCCACTCTCGCCTGCGGATGCCGTTAGGCATCTTCTACCGTGCTATTATACACGTATGGTCCGATTTCCTCCAGACAGTACTGAAGAAATAGGAATGCCTGCAAATAGCCGATCTCGATATCCATTGCGTTATCGGCTTTACCGGCAAGTTTCGTCAGGCGGTCATTCCCAACATCGTCGGAGTGGATATCGGCTGCGGCGTTGCCTCGGTTCCCTTGCTTGGGGTCAAGGAGATCGACTTCCGCTGAACATGGCGGATGGCACCATCATCGGTACCGGCAGGGGGAACAGCAACTACAACCGGTCCGCACCCCACGGGACCGGACGTCGGCATAGCCGCAAGGAAATGTTCCGCAAACTGGACAAGGGTGAATACCGACTGGAGGAGTTCAGCGACTCCATGAAGGGGATATTTTCCACCTCCATCAACCGGGAGACCTTCGACGAGAGCAAGTTCGCCTACAAGGAACCGGCTGAGATCGAGAAATATCCGCTGGAGACGGTCATTGTGACCGACAAACTCAAACCGGTCTACAACCTGAAGGCGGCGGGAGAGTAATTATTTTTACGTCGGAGTCGCTTGGCGACTTTTTACGAATGGATCAACCATGATATCTCGGAAATCTCCACGAAAAGCTTCCTCAAGTTTCGGTGCTCCGTACCTACGAAGCATTTGCACTGATCCGGAACGGATGAACGGAAGCCATTTCCCGTTCAGCATTCCAGCGTTCAGTCACGGCATTACCCTTGACGTGCCAACCCCAGTTACATTCTTCGTCGGAGAGAACGGAAGTGGAAAATCCACGCTGCTGGAAGCGCTTGCCGAAATCTGTGGCTTCAACCCTCAAGGCGGAAACCGGGACCACTATCGGGAAGCGAGAGAAGAGCGCTCGGAACTAGCACAGGCACTAAAGCTCTCCTGGATGCCCAAGATGACCGAAGGGTTTTTCATGCGT
>CAIYUY010000117.1 GCA_903929485.1 uncultured Desulfuromonadales bacterium | reverse complement strand
TTTTTTCGAAAGCTCTTTTTTTACCAGTTCGGCAAGTACGGAGTCCACCAGCGCTTTAAGCTCTCTTACCTTTATTAACCCCTCCTTGTCAAGAGTGATATCCAGGGAGCCGAACAGGGATATTCTATCCAAGCGGTTCTCCACCGTCAAGTCGCCGATCTGAAACGTATCGGCTTCGTTGGCGTAGGGTTTAAAGCATCCCTTCGGCATATACGTACCCTCTCTGTCTGCCGTGGTTACGGAGCCTGCCACCGTTTTGGACCGGCAGATTCATTGCCGCGGATTTTATCTTTTCATTGACGGAAGGGAACAGATTCATCCCCACCATCTTCTCAAGTTCAGTAATGGAAATGAAAGAGGGCTCCGCGCCCAGAACGTTATCCACAAGATACGCGCCGGATTCCCGCCTCCCGGGGTCATAGATAGCCTTGAAGGTATGGGTCGGAACCATGACGGCGCCACCCATTCTCTGAATTTTGCTCCCCATGAAAAGAGGACCGGATACGACGTAAATTTCCCCCCGCTCCTTCGCCATCTTCCGGACACTCTTTTCGATTTTCTCCCAGACGCCACGGTTGATCTCCGGAACCTGCGGCACCATGTTCCCCAGGGAGAAGCACTCCTGTTGGGATTGTTTGTCGGGCATATCGGCGGACGGCGCCACGTGACCCCGGTCATAACCGGAACGGGCATAATGACTGAGTTCCGCCCGCCCCGATGCCGGAATATGTGGATCGGGAAAGAACTTGCTCGACCTCTTCATCCCTTTCGCCAGAAGCAGCCGGGCGCCGGTCAGATGTTCCGCGGAATAGAGAGGGGTGCGGGTCAACCCCGAATGTTTGAACGCATACCCGGAATAACAGACATCACAGGTTTGGGGGACAAGTTTCTGATTGGTTATGCTTGGCGCCTGTCCGCCGGCAAAATGTTCAGGACAGGAACTCTGTTCGGCAAGGGCAACCGAGGCGACCAGGAGAAGTGAAAACAGCAAAATCCGCGAAGTTTGGCCCAATCCGGAAATCATATCAGTGCAACCATGCGAAACTGTCTAAGATTATGCTCCATGTCTCCATGGTGGACTGCTTTTTTTTGAATCATCTGTTTTTGTCTCCTTGTAGCACAAAAAAACCCCCTGTTTCTTCGATCATGGACAGAAGAGACAAGGGGCGGATTTGAACCGGCTGCTTTTGACAGTCAGTAGTTTTTGGGGTGGCTAGTGGGATTTGAACCCACGTATGTACGAGTCACAGTCGTAAGTGTTAACCGCTTCACCATAGCCACCATACGTAACGCCGTGTGTCAACAGACTCTCTCATTGACAAACGAGACAACCTTATACCATGATTACCGCGCCGGCACAAGGGGGAAAATCAACGTTCGGAGCCAAAATACCTTCCCCATGAGCGCCCGCACCATTGTCGATACTACTTCAGTGACAGGTCGAAACGGCAACCACACAGGGGAGTTGCGCCGCCTTTCGATCAAATGAAAGCATTGAAGAACATCCCAGACGTGTGTAGTGAGCCGCCATGAGGCAATCAGCAAAATCAGCGGCATGATTATCATAGAAAAAGAGCGCTTCCTCCAGCGTTTCTTCCTCCTCTATTTTGAGATCTCGCGCCTCAAGAAGCATCCGAAATGTGGCAATGATCGCCCTTTTTTCCAAGGCAGCGCGGGAGCGAAGCACCCACTCGGTTTCCAGGAGCGTCAAGAGGCAAACAACCACCGGCTCACCGGACGAAAGCGCCTGGCCAATGGCCATTTTGGCCTGCTCCGCCTGTTCCCGGTCGTCTCCCAGGAGATATCGTACCAAGACATTCGTGTCAAGACCAAACATCAACGCCACGCCTTCATCTCCTCAAGCTCCACCGTTTTCCGTTGCGGGTCATGCAGAATGCCGCACATCTCCGTGATGCTCCGGTGCTTGGCCCGTAAAATAACAGTGCCGTCGGAAATCAGGGTAAATTGGATTTGATCCTGGGGCTGCAGACTAAGCGCGTCCCTGATATCCTTGGGTATGGTCGTTTGTCCTTTTGAAGTCATGGTGGCAAGTGACATGGCGTTCCTCCGCATTCCTTACAACGGAGCATACAGTAAGGAGCACGGATTTGGCAAATGATTTTATCATCACCCCTTCCCCGTCAACTCCTCCAGCGCTCCCCGCGCCTCGTCATAATCGGGACGCTTGAGCAAGGCTTGGGCATAACACTCTTCGGCATACCGGGGCATGACCAGCGCCTCGTAACAGCGCCCCAGGAGATAATCCACCTCGGGAAGAGGACACTGTTCCCGGAAGATGTCGTCATCCAGCACATCCCAAAGGATCGCCGCCGCCTCGCCATACTCCTGCAGCTGGTGAAGGTTCAGAGCCACCCCGATGGCCTCCAGATAATCCACCGCCGGAACCAGGGGATGCGCCCCCGCTTCCAGGCGTCCCAACCGCTCCTCCAGCTCCCCCGACCGCTCCCCTACCCCGATTTCCCCGGCGCTCCGGAAACAGTCCAGGGCCTCGCCGTACTTCCCCAACAGCCAGGAGACATCTCCCAGGAGAAGAAGGAGATCAGGGTCAGCAGGGGTCAGAAGCCGGGCCCGCTCCAGGTAACCCTGGGCGTGATAAAGATTTTGCGTGGTCTGGTTCAAGGCCGAGAGCCGCAGCCCCTTTTCCCGGTAGACCCTCCCGATCTGGCCGAGAAATTTCGGGTTTTCCGGTTCCATGAGGAGAAAGATCCTCAGCGCCGTTATCAGCCGGTCAAGATAAAGAATATCCGGATCTTTTTGCTCCAACATGAGAAGCTGGGCGGCCAGATCCGCCACCAGGTGCGGATAGGCGTCCCGGAGCAGGAGCGCGTACCGCTGGGCGAAGGCGCAGGAAGGGTTCAGCCGGAGCGCTTGGTAGAGCCCGTCACCCACGGCATCATAGGAGGGTATTTCGTCGGGACCAAGCCTCTTGGCCACCTCTTCCCGTAAGGGGATGGGAAACCCGCCAAAGGTTACCGTAGCCTTCCCCTCCCGGGCCGAGAGCAGAGTTCCTCCGGGAGGGTTGACATAGCTGATCCCCGCCAGGATGGTCGGCTCCATCACATCACTGCTTGCAATCATGAAAACTCCTCTTCCTCTCGCTCCGGAAAGGTGTTGACCCCGGCTGAGTCGCCGACGCTCTTATAGATCCGGACGCCATCCCACGGTTCATCCAGGACGCCGTCGTGGATCGCCCAGCTCCGCCCCCGGACAGTCCGCTCCATCCCCGGCATCCGAAAAGGGGTGGAACCGTCAAGGCGTTCGAAGAGCTTCCCCCCCGGGCGAAATCCCTCGTTGATGGAACCCATGAGGGTCCGCCCCGTGAGGTAGTCGAATCCATATTTCTCGTACCGGATGGCGTTGTCGTAGGTGAGCGGCTCGGCCATGATCATATCCACCCCCAACCGGTCCACAAACCGCTCAAACAGGGGAAAGAACACCTTGAAAAGCCGCATCCCCCGGCGGACCTGGTTAGGGAAAAGCCCCGCGCGCATGGAGCGGAGCTCTTGGGGGATATTGCGCCCCAGGGAGGCGAACCAGTTATCCTTGCCGGCGCTGTCCAGATCCACCTGGAATCGGGGGGCGTCGGGGTCGGTGATAATGCAGAAGGAGAGTTCGATCTGGTGATAATCCGTATCGGAGATTTCCAGGAAGAAAAGCGGGTCACGATCCTCACGATTCCGCCGGGCACTGATCCGGGTGAACCCCAACCCCGCCGGGGCGATGAACTCCACCCCGCCACCGTCGTTGGTCCGGAGTGTCTCATTATTCACCGCCAGAAGGGAGAGGAGCCGGGGAGGGAGGAACTCCCGGTAGAGACGCTCCTTCTCTTCCGGCTCCAAGGCGTTGATCTCCCGCAGGGAACAGAGCTGCTTCCCCCTGGCGGATACCAGCGGGTTATTTCCCGGAAGTCGCGGCATGGGACCCTATGATGAAGGGAAAGATCCGTTTCCGGATGGCCGAGATACTTTTTTCCACCTCGTCCAGCGCCAGGTTCCGGTCGCGAGCCTCCGCCCAGTACATGGCGTCCAGCAGCATGGTGTTGGTCAACCCCATGGCCGAAACCGTCCGGACAAATTGAGGCGGTAGACGGGGATTGAGTTCCACCCCGTTCATGATCCCCCAGGCGATAGTCCAGGCCCTGGCCACGTTCACCAGGTCGTATCCTCCCCCCCCCAGCGCCACCCAGGGAATACGCAACGCCTTGAGCTTCTTGATAATATAGGAGTAGCTGTGGGTGGTGATCTCCAGCCGCGTCAGGGGATCGGTACGGAAGGTATCGGCTCCCAGCTGGGTGACCAGGACATCGGGGTCATAGGCGGCAATGAGGGGATAGGCCACCTCGTCAAAAGCCTTCATGAAGAGAGCATCGTCGGTATGCTCAATAAGGGGGACATTCACGGAGTACCCCTCCCCGGCGCCCACCCCCGTCTCGGTCTCGAAGCCGGTGCCGGGGAAGAAATGACGACCGGTTTCATGAAGCGAGATTGTCAGGACCCTATCGCTGTCGTAGTAAGCCTCCTGCACCCCGTCGCCGTGATGGGCGTCCAGGTCCAGGTAGACGACCCGAAGCCCCTGGGCCACCAACCCGTTGATGGCCACCACCGCGTCATTGAGATAGGAGAAGCCGGAGGCCCGGGCGCGGTGGGCGTGATGAAGCCCGCCGGCCAGGTTGAAGGCGATGTCATACCCCTCCTGGGTGACCAGTCGGGCCGCCTCAACGGTTCCGGCGGTGCAGAGACGGGCCCAGTCGTAGAAGCCGGGAAAGACCGGGTTTTCCAGATCTCCCAGGCCGTAGCGAAAATCGGCACGGGATTCAGTGGAACAGTTGAACTCCTCCAGCCGCCGAAGATAGTCCGGGGAATGAAAGGTCAACAGCTCCAAATCGCTCACCGTCCCGCACTCCCGGATATGGCCGTTGCTCAGGCGGGTCAGGCCGTACTCCTCCATGAGATCAAAGGCAAGGCGATAGCGCTGAACCTTGAAGGGATGGTAGTCACCATAGGAGCAGGCGCTGAAATCGTGGGAATAGACGAGGGCTGTCTTGGTCATGGGCTGTGTGGGAAAGGAAATTTTTGTACTGCGGAACTCTACTACCTCCCACCGGGAGCGTCAACCGGTAACTTCATCGGGGATGAAACAGCACAAGGCGGGGGAATACTCCGCCTTGTGCTGAAACAGGTAAAGAGGAGTGTTACGGAGCCAGCGGGATCAGCGTAACAGCGCCGGTGGTCACATCGTATTCGGCGCCCACAAGTCGCGCCTTTGTCCCCGGCAACAATTTACCGGGTGTGGGCGTTGCCGTGGTGAGACAGGCGGCCGGCATGCCGGTTACGATGGCCTCCTCAACGATGGCGGATTTAGCGCGAAGATCGGCAGCGGTGGTTTTCACATTTTGAATGATAGCCGGGTCGACTAACTGCTGATAGGTAGTTATGCTGCCGGGGATGCTGTTGTCATACGCCAGGGTAACCGCGGGGAGCAAGGTGTTGATCAGTGAGTTGATGGAACCGTTTGCAGGAGCAGTGGAGAGTGGAATAGGCCTGGCGGAACTTCCGGAGAGGAGCGGGAAGGCGTACTGGGCGGCAGCGGTAACGGCGCCGCACTTGGTATGCCCCAGAACCACGATCAGCGGCGCGCAGAGATGCTCCACACCATATTCGATACTGCCGATTTCATGATCGGCGATGATGTTACCGGCGACGCGGACAGGGAAGACTTCGCCCAATCCCTTGTCGAAGATGATTTCGGGGGAAACACGAGAATCGGAACAACCCAGCACGATGGCGTAGGGGCTCTGACCGGCGGCCAGAGTCGTCCGTACCCCGGGTTGGGCGTTTTTGCTCAGGGCGGCGAAATTTCCCGCCAGGTAAGGAGTGTTGCCCGACAGCAGCGTGGAAAGCGCCTGATTCGCCGTGAGGGCGGTTCCTGCATTGGCCAGCGCCACCGTGGCAAGCAACGCCATGACCGTAATACTCTGAATGAGACGTAAACGTACCGATTTTTTCATAATTAATTCTCCTAGAGAAGTAGTCCCCTGGCGGGGCTTGATAATCACGCGGTTTTCTTTTTCCGGAGCAGCGCCAAGCCGGCCATACCGGCGCCCAGCAGCAGGAAGGTTGACGGCTCGGGAACGGCGGCGGTGGCGTCGGCGGTTACGCCATAGGCATAGTACCCGTTATCACCGGCAATGAAGGGGAGTGTCACCGAAGCGTCAACACCGTTGACGAGAAATATCCTGTCCGAGGAACCGGCATTGAAATTCCAGAGTTCAAGATAAGCGGTGGAAGTCGCCGTCGTATAGGAAGGATAAGGTGCGGAGCTCAACAGATTGAAATAGATGGCCTGAAGTCCCACGGTGACGTTACCGGTACCCGTTGCAGTAAAACCGACCAGTTGTGATGCCGAGGCGCTGGCGGAATACAGATCGGAGGGGGTGAAGGCAGAGGCCTGAGCCGAAACCGACATAAGCGAAGAATTATTGGCGACAACCGATGAAGTCGCCTGTCCGCCGGATACGTTCACATCAAGGAACGACGACGAATCGTACACCACCGGATCGGCGGAAACCGAAGTGGCGGAGAGTCCCGACGTGGTAATGGCGGCGCTACTGGATGCATGCACCGAACCCCACGACTGCCCCGCCATTCCCAGTGCCAAAACCAGCATGAACGCCCCAAGCCGTAACGACCTGAGCACCCCCTTACTTCCCTTCTTTTCCATTACGTGCCTCCTTTTCCGGTTGATATGATAAATTGGACGAAAACTGCTCAGCAATTTGCGTGCCATCTATTTCATGGTCTCTCATAACCATTATTCAGTACATTAGACGATCGCTCCGTTCATGATATTGAAAAGTGTAAAGTTTTCCGACACCTGATTCAAAAAAACCTTACAGTCGACGCTCCGGGGTAACAAAATTATAACATTTTCCCGCGACAGAGCCCCCTCCGGAGCCAGGAGGAGTGATTCCACCTTTTTCTTGCATCGACTCGCACGACATGGCATGCTGAGAACTTATTCTCATCATCAAGGAGACCTTCATGGCTAAAGCGGCAGAGGGGAACAAAGTCCGGGTTTCGTATACCGGCAGGCTGGAAGACGGCACGATCTTTGACGCCTCCGAAGGATGCGCCGGCGGGGAAAACGGCTCGGGTCCCTTGGAATTCACCATCGGAGATGGTTCGGTGATTCTTGGTTTCAATGGGGCGGTGGTGGGGATGACTCCCGGAGAGGAAAAAACCGTATTCATCCCCGTGGACCAGGCCTACGGGGATCATCGGGAAGAGCTCGTGGCCGACCTGGAACGGAAAAACATCCCCAAGGGGATGATGCCCATGCCGGGAGAGCAGCTGGAAATCGCCCTTGAAGAAGGAAATATAATTCCGGTAACGGTGCTGCATGTGACCCCGGCGAAGATAACCCTGGACGCCAATCACCCCCTTGCCGGAAAGGATCTGACTTTTCATATCAGACTGGACGCGCTTTTGTAAACCTTTCCACCACCACCCGTTCCCCTTCACCCTGCTTGGCCACGTAGGTGAAAAGAAACTCCGTCGCCTCCTCACCCCAGGGGATTTCCAGGTAGTTTTTTAAAAAAATCCGTCTGAATCTCCGGATCCGCGCCCCCGCGGGAAAGGTCTCCCCTCCAGTAAAACCGGGGCCTCGCGCCTCCCGACTCCCGACTACTTGGCCGAAACAGAGGGGGAGACGGGATGTTGCGGGGTATTCATTCCGGCAGAAGTCAAAACTGAGGAGGTCAAGGAGATGCGAACACTCTCCGTGAATTTCCGTCAGGAACCGGTGGATCAGATCGCTGAGATCCAGAAACGACTTGGGTTCGGTTACTCCGGAAAAGAGAGCCGCGGAGCGGTGGAAGAAAGAGGACAACGTCCCAGCCGCCTCCAATCCCTTCAGCAGCCGAGGAAAACGACCGCTGTTATGGATCAGGTCAAGGAGCCGGGAAAGATCCTCGATCCGGCAAATTTCCTCGTAGGAGAGCCAAGGGGTGGAGAGAATCTTGTAGGGGGGAGCGGCGGCGTACCGATACCCCTCCTCCGCCGCGATCCGGCGCATGGGAACCCCCTTCAACACCTTTAGCGGTTCCACCTGAATATGGTGAGGCCCGATCGCCAACAGTAATTCCAGTGACCGGAGGAACCCGTCATACCCTTCCCCCGGCAGTCCGGCAACCAGGTCCAGATGAACGACAACCCCGGTCTCCCGGCGAACTCTCCGGACGGCAGCCAAGAGCTTCTCCGGATCCGACTTTCTTCCCACCCGTTGCAGGGTTTCCGCGTCTCCCGACTGAACCCCCATCTCGAACCGAAAAATCCCCTGGGGGACCGCGCCAAGCAGCCGGAAATGGTCATCGGTCAAAAGCTCGGCGGCAATCTCGAAATGGAACATGCTGGAGCGGTTGTGACGGAGGATGAATTCCCAGATCTCCGTGGCCCGTTGGGGGTCATAATTGAAGGTCCGGTCCACCAGCTTGATGGTCGCCACCTCCCGTTCCATGAGGAAGGAGAGATCCTCCCTGATCCGCTGCTCCCCATGGGAGCGGACGGACCGGTCCAGGGAGGAGAGGCAGAAAGCGCAGGAGAAGGGACAGCCCCTGGAGGTTTCCACGTAGACCAAAGGCTTGGTCAGATCAACAAGGCCGGCGGCGAAAGGAGAGGGAAAGAGCTCCGGACAGGAGATGGGGGGCCGGTCAGAAGTGGCGATGATCTCCCCTTCCCGGCGGCAGGTGATGCCGGAAACTTTCCCCAGAAGCTCGTCCGGGGGGAGACCGCGGCAGGCCACGACCAGTCCGGCCAGCTCCCTGAAGCTCTCCTCCCCTTCTCCCCGGACCACGCAATCAATGGCGAGGTGAGCGGACATGAGCTGGAAAGTTCCGAAGGAGACCTCGGGACCGCCCAGAACGATGACCGCCTGGGGGAGTATCTGCTTCAGGTCATCAACCAGCCGCAGGGTCTGCTCAAGATTCCAGATGTAACAGGAGAAGCCGTACAGATCAGCCTCTTCGGCCACCAACCCGCGGAGGAGGCGGTCGTGATGCTCGTGAATCGTCCATTCCCTGATGACGCAGGACAAACCGGCTATGCCGGAGCAGGCGGCGGCCAGGGAGGGGAGCGCCAGGGAGGAGTGGCTGTAGCGGCTGTGAAGCGTGGCCAGGAGGAGCTTCATCCCGGCATCAATCATGAGACAAGGAATCCGAAACGGGGATATGGCAGGCGAGCTTACCGCAACTTCCGCAGAGATATTTTTTCTTGACCCTCCTCAGGTACCAGAGCCCCGGGATAAGCCCGGCGCAGAGGAGGAGAAAGGAGAGAATAAACGGCTTGTTAAACTGAAGGTACGGCTCCATGCTCCCGATATGCCCGCATTTGAAACAGCGGCGGACCTTCCTCCTCCGCTTCCTAATTTCCAGTAACGTGGAGACGGCATGAAAGAATATGGGAATGCCCAGCAGAAAATACATCAGAAAAAACTTGGCGTAGGAGATATTACCCAACAGAGCCACCACCCATAAAAAAAGTGAGGCGCTCCCCCATCACGGAAAGGAGCGCCCGGACTTAAACCGTAATACTACCAACATTTGCTTAATTAGTCAATTCATCATTTCTTCTCATCTTCCGTCGGATCGGCGGGGCTTGAACGAAAAGAGTTAACAACCACCGGCATCATGCCGGACCTGGGTGAGGTATGATACTCACCGCGGATTCGCTCCCCCCTTTGGCGCCATGAAGCTTTGGCGGGGTTTTCCCCTTGTTATCCCCCAAAGTTACCGGTTTTTTTTTCGGGCTCAGTTCTGTTACGGTTGAATTAACCGTGACAGGGGCAACAGCTTCCCCCACCGGCACAATCAATTCATTATCACAGACGACCTGGTGAGCATTATGCTCGATCAGGTCCAGGAGACGAAGGTATTTGGCGACTTCTCCCGGTTCCTTGGTCTTTCGACCGTAATAGGTTCCCGGATGGGTAAAGACATCGGTAACCACCCGGGCGTCAAACAGGGCAAAGTTGAACGAGCAGGTATTAGCCCAGGTGCTTTCACCGGATGACGTCAGTTCGTCGCGGAAAGCTATCCGGACATCGATGCCATCCTGAAACTGGCACTTCAGCACCTTTTGAGTCTCCGGATCCTGCAACTCTTCGCGGTTAAGCACGAAGATTCGCATGATATCCACCTTCCGTTGCAGAGCGCGCAGATTAGACTGATAGAAGTTGACCATTGCTCCCCGGCTGTTCCACCCGGGGGTCAAGGGATCCACGGCCCGAATCTGCTTCAGAGCCTTGTCCGCCGCCTTGGCGCCATAAAGATAAAACTCTGTCTCGTCCAGGGGGATATACCCCTGGCGCAACAGGGCGATGGTTTTGCCGATTCCGGCCACCAGTTCCTGGGCTTTTCCCTGGCATTCAGGGTCACTTATCTGGGCGATGGCAAAGGTCAATTCGTGTGAATGAAGGTACTGCTCGGTGAGGGTCTCCCGCACATGGTCCAAATCTTCCCGAAGAAGCCAGGTGGCCAGCGACAGGAGGACGCCGACACCGAAAATGACATACGATGCCTCCTCATATTTCAAGACTTGGTGAAAGAAGAGCCCAAGGGCGGCTCCCGTGACAAATTCAATCAATACGGCCATGTTCTGTATCTTGATTTTTATGTTCATTGCAAGCTCCCTTCTCTATCATTGGAATGGAATAGTTTTACCCTGATTTGCCTCTAAAAAGGAATAGGCCGAAAGATCTCTCGTGAGATCCCGGCCTCAACTACTTTCTGAACGTCGACTTTAAAAGTGTATACACAATCTAGCAACGACTCTACCGGCTTGTCAAGATATCAATGATGAGAAAAAGAAAACCATGAAGGGAGAATGAAACGCTCTTCAGCATCACTCCCGGCGACCGACGGTATTCTCCCTTGCACCGTAAAGGATCCGGTCTATGACCTCTACCCCCTGCATGAACGAGTGATCCATGTTACCCACCTCGTATTTCCAGGCACCGAACCGGCCGCGGGAGTAAACACCTCTCGATTCCAGATAAGGCTGAATGATCCCCAGCGCCCGGTCGCGCCCCAGGGTGGGGACGGGATAAGAGTACGGGACCTCCAGGAGCCATTTACTGACGATCCGCTCCCGCTCCCTCTCCGTCAGGAGGCCGGAAGCGATGAGTCCCTCCACGGTCTCGGCCATGATGGTGGCGCTGTTCCGGGGAGAATGGGGAGAGAAGGTTGTCTCGCAGATGAGGGAGAAATACTCATCGTTTGTTCCCTGGGGGACGTTGGCGGCGGCGTAGTTGAAAAAGTTGGTAACCCGGTAGAAGGGAGAATCGGACTCGGGAAAATACATCCAGCATTTGGGATCAATCCTTTTTCCGGCAAGGCCGATCCCTGCCATGAGACCGCCGTTATGCACCAGGTCATCCGCCGCGACCCGGACGACATCCGGGAGAAAAACAGAGGACCGAACAAAAAGATCCAAAGGAGAGCTGTTGATCAGGAAATCGTACCCTACCCTCTCCCCATCGGCCAGGAGAACCTCCTTTTGCTCCAGGTCAACCCTCACCATCTTCCTCTTCAAGTCGATCCGAGCCATGAGCGGGCGGGCGATCCCCTCAAAGATCGCCCCGGTTCCCCCTTGCTTGGGAAATTTGAACCGGTTATTGGGCCCCCAACTCAGGTCATCCCGTTGTTCCGCAATATTCTTGCTGATCCGGTTCAGGTCCACCATACTCACCCGCTCGGAGATCCACCCCTTGTCCATGCTCTCCAGCGGCACCCCCCAGACCTTCCTGTTGTAGGGCTCCATGAAATGCTTCACGATGCCGCGGCCGAAAACCGCATCCATCCACTCACGGAAATTGGCGGCGTCCGCCGGAATCCCGGAAAGATCCCGCAACCCCTCCACGCACTCCTTGAGGACGGCATCGGGAAGATAGCGCACATTGTTCTGGAACGGGTACGGCACCCACCGCTGAAAAATCCGAACCCAGCTTTCCCGCTGATGCTCGTGCCACTCCCCCCCCAGGGCCGCCGCCACCACTCTGTCGAAGTAGTCATAGTGGGAGAAGAGTACATGGCCGCCCATATCCCAGGTGAAGCCGGCGTCATCCAGGAAGGAAGCCGACAGTCCTCCCACATGGCTGTTCTTCTCGATAATTCGCCAGGTTGAATGGCCCAGTTCGTTCAAGCGGTGAGCAGCGCCCAGCCCGCAGGGACCGGCGCCCAGAATAAGTATTTTCAATTCGGCACCTTTTCCCGTAAGATTAAATTCAGGATGCCGTGCGCACCCCTTTGTGAGCCGGCTCCCGACTCCGCCTCGCCACGTCGGCGCCCTGTTTTCACCCTTTTGGTTGAGCAAAAACAGTCATGTTATCGCTCTGACCGGTCAGATAGCCAAGAGCTATTACGGGGGCGAACAGGAGCATGGACAGCGGGGTCGTCCCCAGAAAGGCGCCAAGGCGCGGAAATTTTCTGGCGAAGCTCTCGGGATACCAGAGCGGCGACGGGGTCTGGTAGATGCTCGCCACTTCGAACCCGCGGTTTTCGAGAAGCACGCGGAGCGACTTGAGGTTAAAAAAATTACAGTGCCAGGGGAGAACCCAGGTCCAGTCAGTATCGAACAATTTTCTGCCGATACAGTCAATATTGGGGACAACAACCAGAAGAACCCCGCTCGGGTTAAGACGGGGCAAGAGATTTCGAAGGATCTCCCCCGGATCTTCCAGATGCTCAATGACATGCCTGATGACGATGAGGTCGAACCGCTCCTCACCGTCCATCTCCTCGGCATAACAGGAGAGCACCCTCAGACCGCGCTCCCGGGCAATCGCCGCGCGTGGCGCCGAGGGTTCCAACCCGGTAACCGAAGCACCCGACTCCGCCCATATTCTCGAGATCCAGCCGGTCCCGCAACCGATGTCCAGCATGGAAAAATCATTTTTGCCAAGCAGCTTGCGAACCTTTCGGATCTCCGGTTGGAGGATCAGTCGGTGATGAAGAGTCCGCAGCACTTGACTGTGGAACAGTTCCGCATCATCCACCGAGTCCATCCGGCGCTGGGTAATTTCCGCAAGGGGGAGCGGGCGGAGAAATTCGAGGGAGCAGGTAGAGCAGAGCAGGAGACGGGAAACATTTTCCCGGTAGAGATAACGATATGCGGCGGATCTCGTAAGATTACCGCAAGCGGGACAGGTAACGCCGGGCTCGTTCAGTAACTCTTCAGCTTTCTGCAATGACATCGTAACCCCCTCCGGATAAAAACCGAAGCAGATCTATTCCGCAGCCGGCAAGATAATGACTCAGACCTACATTTTAAATACGGACGGAGTGCGTTTTCCTGTCAAGACATCGCTCAACCGGTCACATTCCGCGACGACGGTATCAGTCAAATACGCCCAAAAAGAACTACTTTCGATGATTTCCACCACTATTTTTGTCGGGAGGAATCGCTTCATTTCCTGAACGAAAGAGAGCCGAACCTCATTGTCACCGTACAGTGAGTTACGGCGCATTGTCAGCAACGGCAAAAAACTCGACACGGTATGGCGATAGTCGGCAATTTTCCGTATCAGGAGTTCCGTCCGCAGCGCAACACCCTGCTGTTTCAGCCAGACGATATCCCAGAGGTCACGATTCTTGATCCGACCAGGCCGAAACGCCAAGGCAATGAACTTATCGGAAAGGATCTCTTCCCGACTTTCGGCCTGAAGAAGCAACCCTGATGTCCCCATCTCAACGCCGTAATGGTTGTGCAACATCATGGGGCGCCTGTCGTAACTCGGCACGGCGCAGAAATCGATATTTATCCGCTTAATCGGCATTCCCTTCCGTTCCGGACGAGTAACCATCCTTATTTTCCAGGTATCCACATTGCCGGCTTCTCGTTTCGGTTCACTCACATCAACGCTCAACCCGTACTTCACATGCAGTTTTCTGGTCAGCAGATTCGGCAGTTTGTTCAAACAATCCCGAGTAAAACCATTCCCTCCGGTAAAATCGAGATCCTCGCTTAAACGGTTTGAACCATGGCACATTCGCAAACAAGTTCCGCCCATGAAAGTCAACTGCTCAAGCAAACCGGCGCCGCTCATCTCCCGCAGAATATCATGATGCAGTAGTTGTCACCATCAGTTTACGTGCAAGATTGCGAGGTAGTCGTGCGAATTGAATGACTATGGTTCCTGTCCCCGGAATCATCCCAGAGAACGCGGAGCAAAACAAAAACAATGAACCGACCCCGTCCGGCGGCTCACCCTACCCTTCCCGTACGGACTATCGGCGGCCTTCGACAACTGTCTTAATATCACCCCCCACCATGCCCCTTAGGTGATTCGTTACAAAAAATGTACCAGTCAGAAATCCGTCCCACCCTTCGACAAGCTCAGGGCGAACGGATTAAGGTTTAT
Source organism: uncultured Desulfuromonadales bacterium (assembly GCA_903929485.1). Classification (GTDB taxonomy): domain Bacteria; phylum Desulfobacterota; class Desulfuromonadia; order Geobacterales; family CAIOGM01; genus CAIOGM01. The sequence continues at coordinate 57 of CAIYUY010000117.1, read as the reverse complement.
AACTGCCCTCTGTTCCGTTCGTGGTGAGCTTGTCGAACCATGACGGAACATTTCCGC
>CAIYUY010000116.1 GCA_903929485.1 uncultured Desulfuromonadales bacterium | reverse complement strand
CGCTCTCCTTGACGGAGGCGATGACGGAACCCAGCAGGGAGTTTTTCCCCAGGTCGGTGACGGCCGCGTTGTAGGAGGTTGAGGCTATCGCCTCGTCCTTGCCGGTGAAGTCGAAGGTGATCTTCTGCACCGCTTCCGGGTCCAGGTTCAGCGTCATCTTCCCCGCCTTGCAGCCGGTATAGAGGAAGTACTGGGCGATGTCGGTGAAACCCTTCTCCACCACGAAGGAGGGAAGTATCCCGCCGGACTTGAAGGTGTGGGTGTAAGAGAGTCCTCCGGTGAGCCCCACCTTCACGTTGGCGCCGGTGAAGACCGCGGCGATGCCGGTACCGGCCGGAGCCATACCCGCCGGGATACGGCAGATGATCCCCGTGGTGGAGATCAGCTTGACCACCCGGAAGCGGTACATGGAGACATCCACCGCGTTGATGGTGGCGGCCGCGCCCAGGGTGATCGTACTCCCCACCGGCGCGGCCACGTTGCTGGGCATGGTGAGGGTCATGGTCTGAGTCGTGGAGTCGGTGGTGACGGCGGTGGGAGAAAGGGCCGTGCCGCCTGCTTCCGCCCCGGTATTTGCATTGGTGACGGTCCCCACGGAGCCGGTGACGCCATAGAAGAGCATTCCCAGGGTGGTCCCCAGCTCGGTGGCGAGGGAGCCCTGTACGTCGATGTTCCCCAGCAGCGGTTTGGAGGCATGGCGCACACCGGTAATCACCGCCGAATCCACCAGGTTGCGGGAGGCCTTGAACCCCTCCGTCTCCAGATAGACCTTGGTGAGGTTGGCCGTGATAGGCGGAGTGTCTCCCGTGGGGAGAACGCCGAAACTTGCTTCATACTGAATGCCGAGTATGCCCCGGCTGCCCAATCCCTGCATGATGAACTCCTTTCGTTATGGGTTAGTTGTGAGCTTCATAATCAAATTCTTCGTGGGTGTCCTGAGCCGCCGTGCCCGGAACTTCGCTGAAATTCGGCTTCTTCAGTAGCTCGTCGGCCAGCTCGTCATCGTTCACCGCAACGCTCTCCCCCGCAACAAAGGGAATACCCCCGGCGGTAATGTTCGGCCCCATGTCCCCGTTGTAGATAACCTGCTTCATGATATGCTCCTTTACATTCCCCATCTCGGGGTGCGGTAGTGAACTTCCATGGTGATTTCGGCGGCTGAAATAATGTCTCCCTGCTGTAACAGGTTGGTGGTGGCGGAAAGCGGGCGGACGATGATGGCCAAGCCCCCCAGGGTATCGTCTGTTCCCATGGCGGCCATGATCCCCGCCATGATCTCCCGCACGGTCCCCCCCGCCAGATCCCGACGGAGGAAGAGCCAGCAGGCCACGGTAAGGTGGTGATCGTGCAGCCCCATGACAACGCTCTCGATCTTGTCTTCCGCGTCGGCCAGGTAGAGCGCCGGGCATTCGGGAGCGGTGAAGGGGCTCTTGCGCCAGGGGGTGGCGGTGACGATCCCCGACACGTTCTTGAACTTAAGCGTCAGTGCGTCCACGATCTGCTGCCGTACGATCATCTGAACCTCGCTATGGTGGGGCCGACTACGCCGTCTTTGGCCTGCTTGCTGTACCCCTCTTCCAGCCGTTGAGCATAGGGAAGATTGTTGACGATGAAGATGGGCGCAAAAGTCTGTTTCTGCTGCACGGTTCTCCCCGCCAGGGCCGCCACTCCCGCCGTCATGGCTGAAGCGCCGCTGGGGTCGGGGGCCGTCGCGATCCGGCTGTCGGGGGCGGCGTTGCTCAACAGCCAGCTTCCCCGGAAGAGGCCGCCGGCTATCTGTCTCACCGGCGACATGGCGTTGATCCCCGCGAAGATATCCAGTGCGGTTTTTCTCATGACCTGGTCAACCCGGTTGACGACTTCATCCGTCAACAGGGTCAGGTCGGGAAGCTTGACGGCAATGGTGAACTCCATCAGCGCCTCACTTGGATCGTGTAGAGGATGGGTATGCCGGCGGGCTGCTCGGTGGCCACGTTCACCAGATGCCAGACCGTACCCCCCAGGGTGATCGTATCCCCCACCAGCGGCTTTGGTGCGACACCGGGGAGTAGCAGTTTGCAATCTCCCCGCTGGATCAATGTCCCGTCAATTTCCTTGGCGGCGTATTCCTCAATGACGACAGGGGCGCTCCAGGTGGCGACGGAGCCGGCCGTGAGATCTCCGGTGCTCGGGTTGTACTGTTGCCCCGTGGTCCGGGTAAATTCGGCAGTCGTCCCGGCCTTGGAGATGAGCCGCAACGTCGATGCTTGCGCCCGGATGGTGACGGCAAGCCAGGGAGGGGCATAGAGCCCGGTGATTCCCGCTATTTCTAACCCTATGACACTCACGGTGTTACCGCCACGGTGGTGATCTGCAATACCCCTTGCTTGTAAAACACGATGGTGTAGACGACTCCGGCATCCAGCATCAACGGCGCTTTCCACCGTCCGTCACTGCGGGTTTCCGTGGAGCCCAGCGGCGTGGAGTAATTACCGGCGTCATAGGATGATTTCAGAAAGGCGGTGATCCCACCACCGTCCACCGGGGATAGGTCGGGGGCGAGGTAACGCAGGGCGTCAACGCCGCCGGTGTCATGGTTCACCGGAGTTATCCCGCTGCCGGT
>CAIYUY010000115.1 GCA_903929485.1 uncultured Desulfuromonadales bacterium | reverse complement strand
TCTCGGAGCGCCCCGGCTCGATGATCAGTTTGAAATCCTGGTTGTTCATTATTTGCCTTGGAAAATTTCGTCATACCGTTGACGGAACAGCTCCACCCGGTATTCCGGGCGAAGCTCGCCGGCCCGTTGCGGATTCATCAGTTCGGCGATCATGGCCTCCGCCAGGGCAGTGGTGTCGCCGTAGGGGACCAGCCGACCGTATTCCCCGCTGCTCAGAATCTCGCGGATGCCGTCCACGTCGGTTCCCACGACCCGGGTTCCGGCTGCCAGCGCCTCGATGACGCTGATGCCGAATCCTTCAAAAATCGAGGGGACCACGGCGCAGACAGCCTGGTTGTACAACCGGTTAAGCTCCCCGTCGGGGACAAATCCCAGAAAGGTGACGGAGCTCTCCAGTCCCAGCTTCCGGACGAGCTCCTTCATCTTTTTCAGCTGCTCTCCCTTTCCCGCCACCAGGAGCCGGGCGCCGGGGACCTCCTTTAGGACAAGGGGGATGCTCCGGATGAGGAGATCGATCCCTTTGCGCTTGGAAATGCGCCCCACGTAGAGGAGAGAGTGAGGTTCTCTTGGCTCATCCAGGGGGTGGAATCTTTCCGTCTCCACGGCGCACTGGATGACGCCGATCTTCTCCGGGGTGATGCCGTAGCGTCGGATGAGCACCTTTCTCGTGTCATGGCAGTCACAGACGATGCTGTCGGCCAGGCGGTAGGTTCTTCTCTCCAAGGGGAGGAATATCCGCTTCCAGAATTGTGATCCGATATGGGTGTACTGCTGCCAGTAGGTATGATGGCAGGTGATGATCACCGGGATGGGGAGCTTCCTGAGGTAGAGGACCCCACCTGGTCCGGCATGGATATTCAGCTTCTCCAGGCGATGGCGGGAGATCAGCGCGGCGCCGTTGAACAGTAGCCAGATGGATACCGCCCCCTGTTTAAGTGTGCTGATTCCCGGGCAACCGATCCGGATATGCCCCGGCAGAGAGTTGCGGGCGGGAGAAAAGAAGAGCGTGTCAGGGCTCCGTAACTGGCCATACAGGGTATGCGTCAGGCTGCCGATGCCGCCGATTCGGGGGAAGAAATCATAGGTCACGATTCCTATTCTAATGACTCACCTCGAAGGGACTATTTTTGTCTTTTGTACTGCGCCGGCGTGTACCCGGAGACCTTCATGGTCAGCTGCGCCCCCTTGAGATCGACTCCGTAGACGATTGGGGCCTTCGACCAGTCACTTTGAGCTTCCCCCACGGTGGCCAGCATGATCTCCATTCCCTTTAGTTGAGGGTTTCTAGCCACGGCGCCGGCGGCATCACCCTTGTCCGGATTGACCTTGTACCGGAAGGGAACCGGCATGTTGGCTGAAATCATCTTGCTGTCGGCGGTGAACTCTATCTGCTGTCCCACAAAGGGGCATGGTCTTCCTTGCTCGTCCCTGGCTGGTTCCACAAGTTGCCATCTCCCCACCAGTGCCGCGCCATCCAGGGCCAGGGCCGCCGTTGTCACCGACAAAATAACTGCTACTGTCGTGAAAAAAATGAATCGATGCATGGTGAGCTCCCTTGGATTGTTTGATCAGAAATTGAATATGGAAAATAATTCAAACCTGCATCTAAGCATGTCGTCAAGAGTGTTGTAAAGAACTTTTTTACGGCTCCCTTGGCTTCATGAGTTGCCGATCCACTGGAGAGGAAGAGTCCGTCTGCTTTTTAGCGCCATGATCACCTTGTGTCGGTTTTCTTTACATATATTAAAATATTATGTCGAAATTCTTTACATTGTTACAGTTGAATCATGGTTGCGGGTTCGCAATAGCTTGAAATGATGGTAATTCCATGATGGTATGTTATTTGCATGAAATTCGGAAACGGGAGCTTTGGTTTTTTGAAATGACTTGGTGCGGGGTATCAGCCATGAACAGCTCAGACGATCATCTGGATAGAATTTCAGCGGAAGTGTTGACCGCAATGCCTCATGTCGCCATGGTCATGCAGTTGAGAACCATGGACATTACGTGGCGGCGGCTGGGCCAGGTGGCGAGGGGAGCCGATCTGCTGGAAAGTCAGTTGGGCGTCAATGAAATCATGCAGGAGATGGTGAGTAACGACATTGCCAAAATTCGCAATGACTACGAATCCCAGCGGCACTCCGTTGATCCCGCCAGTGATAGTTCCGAAGAAGTAACTCTCGCTCTGCAAGTTATCCAGGATTATGAGTCCAAGGCGACGTCGGTTATTGTCAGCCGACAGGCCGCCATTCGGAGCGCACTCCTGGAGGCGCGGGCACATTAGATGACTAAAGGCGACGCTAAAACTTGACGACAGTGCCGCTCTCGGCTACTCTCTCGGGAAAAACAGGTAAAGGTTGAGGTTGAGGTCGAGCAACCTTTACCTAAAACCTTAACCTTGCTTTTATCCCGGAGGCACCCATGAACGAATCCGCGCAACAGTCCCAGTGGGATCTGACCCCACTCTACCGCTCACCCGACGCCCCTGAATTAACTGTCGACCTGGATACCGCCAAGGAGCAGTCCGCTCAGTTCCGGGCAGATTACAACGGTAAGGTGGTTGATCTGGATGCCGCCGGGTTGCTTGCCGCGTTCCAACGCTACGAGACCCTCAGCGAACTCATCGCCAAGCCCCAACTCTACGCTCACCTCCTCTTCGCGGCCGATTCCGGAGATGACGTGGCCAAGTGTCTTTCCCAGCAGACGGCGGAGTTCGCCAACCTCATGTCCCGGGAACTCCTCTTCTTCAACCTGGAGATCATGGCCCTTCCCCAAGAGCAGTATGAGTCGGTAGCCGCCGATCCCTGTCTGAAACCGTACCGTCACCATCTGGAACAGGTTCGCTTGTTCAAGCCGTACACCCTCACCGAACGGGAGGAGCAGCTCCTGACTCTCAAGAGCCTTGCCGGGGTGGATGCCTTTACCCGACTCTTCGACGAGCTTGCCGCCTCTCTGACCTACAAGATGGAGCTGGATGGCGAACTTCGGGAGTTCACCGGCGAGGAGCTCCTCTCCATGCTCCACCACCCCGACGCCGTGGTGCGGGAGCTGGCTTTTACTACTTTTCTGGAAAAGCATCAGGAGCAGGAGATCGTCATCGGCTCGGTTTTCAATACGATCCTGTTGGACCATAGCCAGGAGATGGAACTGCGGGGGTACGACGGACCCATGGCTCCCACCAACCTGGGGAACGAGCTGACTCAAGGGATCGTGGCCCGGCTCATGGAAGTCTCGGAGCAGAACTACGGCTTGGCGCGGGAGTATTTCGTCCTCAAGGCCGAGCTTCTGGGACTGCCGCGGCTGAAGAATACGGATATCTACGCGCCCCTGCCCGGCGCCGATCGAAAGTTTGATTTTGCCGAGGCGCGTGAGCTGGTGCAGGGAGCCTTTCGGCGGTTCAGCCCCAAGTGGGAAGAGATCGTCTCCTCCTTCTTTGACGACCGCCGGGTGGATATCTACCCCCGTGCCGGCAAGAGCGGCGGCGCCTTCTGCATGGGAATGACCCCCTCTTTTCTCCCTTATGTTCTCCTCAACTACACCGGCAACCTGCGGGATGTGGCGACGGTAGCTCATGAACTTGGGCATGGCCTCCACTTCGTCCTGGCCCAGAAACAGCGCCTGGTCAATTACCACCCCTGCCTCCCTCTGGCGGAGACCGCTTCGGTCTTTGGAGAGATGCTTCTTACCCGGCATCTCCTGGACACCCAGTCAGACAAGGCCGTGAAGATCGAACTCCTTTGCGCCAAGATCGAGGATATCATCGCCACCACCTTCCGGCAGAATGTTCTGACCCGTTTCGAGGAGCGGATTCATGCCGAGCGGGCCGAGGGGCTCCTCACCTCCACCCGGCTCTGCGACCTCTGGTGGGAAGAGAATGGCAGACTCTATGGCGACGCGGTAACGATGATCCCTGCATACCGGTGGGGGTGGAGCTATATCTCGCACTTTATCCATGCCCGTTTCTACTGCTACTCCTACACCTTCGCCGAACTTCTCGTCCTCTCCCTGTATCGCAAGTACCGGGAGGAGGGGGCTTCTTTCGTCCCGGTTTTGGAGGAGATCCTTGGCGGTGGCGGTTCCCGCTCGCCGGGTGACGCGGCTCGGCTGGCGGGGATCGATCTGGACTCGCCCGACTTCTGGCAGAAGGGGTATGACTACCTTGGTGAGCTGATAGGCGAACTCCGTCAGTTGGTTGCCGACTAATAATTATTTTATTTTAATGCCGTGGATTATGGCGGGAGAAAGGGGGTTGTTACCCATGGGGCTGAAAAGGGAGGTAACCGATGACCGGGTTGATTCGTGAATTGCTGCTCTTGGGAATTGGCGATGCGCCGGGACGGTCCGAGACCGTAACTGCTTATTTGGAGGAGGCGGGATACCGTGTCTGCTCCGTCACGATTCACGAGATCCCCGAGAGGAGACCGCTGGGGATAGTTCTGGATATTTCCCCCTTTTCCGATGACGGTTGGGGAATCCTCCTGGAACTCAAGAAAAACCTTCAGACCAGGGACATCCCGGTTCTTCCCCTGTATCTCAGCGAAGAAGGGAAGGTTGGCGGGATTTTCCCGGTGGCCGGATTTTTCATCCTTCCCCTGGATACGGAGTATCTGCTGGAAAAACTTGGGCTGCTGGGAATGACTGATGAAACTGAAATGTGGGACCTTCAGACGCTCATAACTTCCCGGAAGGGGGAAGAGTCGGTGGCAAAGGCAATGATGGCGGCGGGGTTTGATGTGGAGAATGCCTATACCGGTAAGGAGGCCGTGGCTCTTGCCTCTATCGGTCCATTTTACATGGCGTTTTCTCTCCTTATGCTTCCCGATATGTCGGCCTTCGAGTTGCTGGATAAATTCACGCACCACCCGCGGACCAGGAATCTTCCCTTTTTCGTCCTCTTGAAGGATGAGCTGAAGGAGGGTGAAAAAAAGGCGATCTCCCGGGAGATCGCCCATCTGGTGCGGAAGAAGGAACTGTCAAAAGAAGAGTTCCTTTCGGCCCTTCGGAGGCGCTGAACTCTGTTCACGAGGGAGATCCCCTAGATGCAATTGCTCAGGATCATCCCCTTGATGTCATCAATTTCGCTGGCGATCCGGATGTTGAAACGTTGGCTGGTCATGGTCTTGTCATACAGGTAATCGGCTTCCTTATCAATGACCCGTGTGACCACGTGGCTGCGCTGTCGAGGAGTAAGAATTTTGTCAAAACAGTAGGCCTGGGACGTTGCCGTACGGGCGAATTTTCCCATGGACTTCTTGAAACTCAGGAAATTATCCAGCGAGGGGTCATTTTCCAGTGTTTCACCCGCCTCCTCCAGTTGCGCCGTGACCTCTTGAAGATCGAAATTTTCATCGTCCGGTATCAGCTTGCCGGAGGTCGGCGGTTCTTGTGGGGAGACGCCGTGGCTCAACCCTTTTTCAAGGACGACACGACGGCTTCGAGGTCTGGTTCTCAAGGGACTGTAGGGGGTGGTGCGGATAATTTCCATGGCATGCTCGCGTGAAGGTTTCAGATCAGGTCATACTATGTTATTCGGCGCCCCGACGTGAAAGATGAGATAATTATTTAACTTTTCTTGTTTCAAGCCGATAAGGTAACCAGATGTCACAGATCCGCTCTTTTGTTCGAGGTGACTACCATGTCGATACCTCTCATATCTATCGCCAGTATCTTTACCAACACCATGCAAGGTGTCGCCCCGGGGAGGGGAGACCATTCGACGATTGCTCACGCAGGACAAGTGGGCGAGCAGGCAGTTAAAAAAAGTAAGACGGATACGGTCACCATTTCTAAAAAAGCAATACAGATGGTTTCAACGACTCAACAGTCCGCTTCGGGGGACTTTTTGTCGGAAAAAGCCGTCAGTCAAACCAGGGGTTGATCCAGGCGAAGTTTTTTTCTTCATCGTCTGATTTTGTCACCGTTGGAGTTTTCCCCCCCGAAGTGTAAACCCTTCCGCATTCCGGGCATGACCTGCTTCGCCTCATCTCCTTTATCGGTATTCACCGGAAACAGTTCAGTTCTGATTTATAATTTTCTCTCCCCTGCCTGTCGGGTTTAGATAGTTCTGTCTTTTGCCGGTTAAATCTGCTATTAGCTAAAAGTTGGCCACCAATCGGAATCAGGTCTTTAGTTCATAGTGAGCAGCCATGCAACCTTCCCATTTAAGAAGTAGAAAAACCCACCGTATCGCGCCTGGTGAATACGTGGTGGTGTCGGGTGACGCAGTAATCTCCACGCTTCTTGGTTCCTGTGTTGCGGCCTGTCTGTATGACCCGGTTGCAAGGATCTTCGGTATGAACCATTTTCTGCTGAGTACCCGCAGGTTCGCCAGTGATGGCCCCATGAGCCTCACCGAAGCCGGACGCTACGGTATTCATTCCATGGAGCTTCTCATCAACTCCATGATGCGTCAGGGCGCCAGAAGGGAAAAACTTCTGGCAAAGGCTTTTGGCGGCGCGGCGATTTACGCTTCTCCCGAAGAGGCGGGGAGCTTCAACAGGGTCGGCTCGGTGAATGGCGATTTCATCAGGGAGTTTCTGCTGAATGAGGGGATTCCCCTGGTCTCCGCGGATCTTGGGGGGGAGCAGGGGAGGGTGATCTATTTCGATTCAAACGATTTTTCCGTGTATGTGAGGAAAATCGCCAAGTGGCAGAGTACGGTCGTTGCGAAACGGGATCATAAATGGTGGGAAGTTTCCCTCCGGGCGCAGGAAAAGGAGAAGGAAACGACGGTATCCGCGGATATCTGGCTGTAGCGACCGCCACCGGATGTCCCAATTCGCACCCTGTTACCGGTGGGACGAAACAGGCGAGGCATGGATGCCGTCGCCGGTTTTATTTAAATATGTTTCAAAGCCGTAATATGACCCCCTGGTTTAAGCCCCCGGATCATCCGGGTAACAAGAAATTTTTTTCACTTATCGTCTGAACCTCCTCCTCCCCCCTCTCCCCCATTGACCGGTGATCTGTTTATAATACGTTTACTATCAAGTAATTAGAAACCGGTGTCGTCCGCGCCGTCATTACCTCTCCCGGCGATGGCGACTGGTGGCGCTAAAGTTATCCGTCATGTTTCCGATAAGAATCATAAGAAGAAAACATTCACTGATTCTTGAGCCTTACTGATGCCCAAAAAAAGTAAACTACGCTTTTTTCGGCTGACGGAAGGAGGGGGCCATGAAAATAACCGATACGGCCATTACACCCATAAGTCCTCATCCGGGCAGTGAACCGTTCCTGTCCAGGCAATTGCTGAACTCGTTTTCCGCGTTGCATCACATCGATCCGGCAAGCACGGCTTCATCATTATTGAAAGTGTCCGACAGTGTCAGTCTGACGGTACAAGCAAAATTGAGCAGCAAGCAAACTCACTCTACCGCCGAAACGATTGCAGCCGATCAATCGGCAACGGATTACGGCTCAAAAGGTGGGGAGGCGATTGTTCAGCTCATAGAGATGCTCACCGGCATAAAAGTCAAATTGCTGACGCAGGCGGATCTGCTTGCGGAGGATAAACAGAGAACGGTGGATGCCGCGAAGACGGCTGAACGGCAACAACCCCAAGCTGCTCCGGTGGACGCATCCACGACGGCTGGTGACGCCGGAAGCTCGCCGGTACAAACCAAGGGGATACTTAAGTTCGCCGACGGTAAGGAGATCTCTTTCTCCCTTGATCTGGCTCTGCCCAAGAGTGGCGCCCAGGAGGTTGGAATAACTCAGAAAGGGGGCAACCTTTCCCGGAGCGGAATAGAAATATATTTACAGAAAAACCAGAAAGAATTGCCGTCACAGGAACATCTCTCCAGGAAAGCGGTTAACGTTGCCGCCGTTTCCGAGACACCCGGCGGGGTCGGCCATGCCGGCAGGGTAATCGGTCGACTCACCATTGGCGCTAATCCGGCGGCAGGTAATCACTTCGTTGTTTCGGCCTGAAACTGCTCTCGGCTTCACAAGGAACAATGATGGTGAAAACGCTTCCCTCTCCGTCTCTGCTGGTGAAGGTGATGCCTCCCCCCATTCGCTCAACAATCATTTTGCTGATGACCAGTCCGAGGCCTGTGCCGCCGTAAGGTCGAGAGATGGAATCGTCCGCCTGCGAAAACGGCTGGAAGAGGAGATGCTGCCTGTCGGCGAGGATGCCGACTCCCGTGTCGCTGATGGTGTAGACGAGCCGCGGTATCAAGGATGGAGAGTGTTCATAGGTCACCGTCACCGCCACTTTCCCCCGTGGGGTGAATTTCACGGCATTGGCAACCAGATTAGTGAGAATCTGTTGCAACCGGAGTCGGTCCCCGGTCACACTTTCAGGGACTTCCGGAGCGATGGAGTACTCCAGAACCAACCCCTTAAGCTTGGCTTCCAGGTCGAGAATCCTGACTACCTCCAGAACGGCTGACCGGATCTCGAACGGTTCATTATGTATGGTGAGCTTGCCGACCTCGGCCTTGGTCAGGTCGAGGATGTCGTTCATAATTCGGACCAAACCCCTGCCGGAGTCCAAGGCCGTCTCCAGGTACTCTCTCTGCGCTTCAGTTGTGGCCTCGAAGAGGGCAAGTTGAATCATACCCAGGACGCCGTTCATGGGAGTCCGTAGCTCGTGGCTCATGTTCATCAGGAACCGGCTCTTGGTTTCATTGGCAGCCTCCGCTGCTTCCTTGGCCTGGTGCAACTCTATCATCGTATTTTTTTGATCGGTGACATCCACGATGATGAAGACCAGACCTTGGGTTGTCCCGTCGGCAGCCTCAAGGCGTCGGCCGGACAGATACCCCCAGAAATCGCCGTCCAGGTGACGTAGATAGTGTCGTTCATAGTAGACATCGTCTCTCTCACCGGAAGTGAGTTGGCGCATCCGATTTTCGCCCATCTCCCGTTCCGCCGGATGAATGTGGTCGGAATATGCCGAGCCTATGAGTTCGGCCATGGAGCAGCCGAACAGTTCGGCCATGTACGTATTGGCGAAAGTGACCGTTCCGCCGGGTTCCACCAGCATGATGCCGGCCTGGGAGGTTTCGAAGATGACCCGCAACCGCTCTTCGTTTTTTCGTAACGCCTCTTCTCTCTCAATGAGTTTTTCCGCCATGGCGTCGAATGCTCCCGCCAACTTGCCCAGTTCGCCTCCGGTAACGAGAGCGGCAACCTTTGTCTGATAGTTCCCCTCGGCCAGGCTTCTGGATGCTTCTTTTAAGAGCGCTATCCGGGAAATGACGGAGCGTTCCGCGACGAAACCGGCAAAAATCACCGCCAGGGCCAGAACAGGACTGAACAGCAACAGATTTTTGAGCAGCTGTTCGTTGGCCGTGACCAGGACCGACGCCACCGGAATTCCCACCCGGAGATACATATACGGCGTGAGCTCTCCCGCCAGGCGGAGTTTCCGGGTGGTGATGATCCGCTCATCACCGACGGCGATACTTGTTGCGATAACGGTGCTTTCATCCGGTCCGTTCAGTACTTCCTTGAAGAGTAGGGGGTCGGCTTTCTTCCCCATATATTTTTCCGGGTAAATCCCTTGGAACAGAAATACCCCCTGGTGGTCAAAAAGACTGAAGCCGGCTACTTTCGGCAAGCTGCTTCGCACCAGCAGTTGAGCGTACTGATCAAGCCTGAATCCTATGGCGATAACTCCCACCGTTTCCCCTCGCGTGTTTTTCAACGGATACCCTACGGTAAAAGAAGGGCGGTTTGTCGCCCGGGAAACGATGTATTCTCCTGATGAAAACTGTCCGTCGGCAAGGGTGTTTTTGAAGTATCTTCGGTCGGTGATGAGAAAAGGAGTTTTGCTTGGAACTGCCGTAGCCCAGACCAACCCCGTGCGATCGGCGATGAAGATGTTGGTGAGAAAAGGAGTTACGTTATGGATTTCGCTCAGGATGGAGGTTGTTTTGGCCACATTTTTTTGTTGCACCTCGGGCCGTTGGGACAGTGAAACCATGATTTGCAGGGCCGTGGCAATCATTGCCTGCTGTTCCCGGACGATGCTTTCCGCAAGTTTCCGTGTGTCTCTTTGGGCGCTCTTCATTGCCTCGTTTCTCTGGTGGAGGCCGGTATGGACAATGATTCCCGCAGCCGGGAGGGCTACAAGCATGACAATCAGAATTAGCTGAAAACGTATGGGCATCCGGGTCAACAGGCTCATATATCCGACCTCATGCTTGAAACGGGGAATGGGAATTTAAACCCGGGGAGCGGGGAGCGGGGAGCGGTCACTGACTTTACCGGTCACCAGTCACCGTTTTACCACTCCCCAATCTTAAAACGTCTCGAACTCACCATCCAGCTCTTCATGGGCGCTCATGACAAGCTTGTGGCCGGCTACGACCTTCTGCGCTGTCTTGGGCCTGACGAAGCCGAGGGCTTTTCTTGCCGGCGCCTTGGGGAGCGCCCCTGGTAACTGCGGTGTCCCGTGTGCTGGCCGATAGGGCCGGCCATCGCCGATCTTGAAGAAGGCCACCGATCCTTGGAGTTGCTCGGCCTGGGAAGAGAGTTCCTCGGCGGTGGAGGCCATCTCCTCGGCGGCGGAGGCGTTCTGCTGGATGACTTGATCCAGTTGCTGAATCGCCTTGTTGATC
>CAIYUY010000114.1 GCA_903929485.1 uncultured Desulfuromonadales bacterium | reverse complement strand
ATGAAAACGTGAGAAATGTCCAGCCCTATTTTAATATTACAATATTTACTATTATTATTCAGCCTAGTGATACGTTCTGAAGTCATGTCTGCCCATGGATTAGCAATATATCACATGGTTGTGGGTAAGGGGCAGGGCTAGCGGTTACTGGTCTTCCAGTACCTACCCGGATTACCCTGGGTACGCTTGGAGCGTGCATATGATCAACGGCTACATGTACTTCAGCGGTAAGGGCTACTACGGCTCTGTGTGGCCGGTTCGCGGCGGACAGTGGGGTGATTCGATTATTTCAGGATCTGTTCATGACACCGGAACTGCCGCACCTTTAGCCACCGCAGCGGTTACCATCGGCGCACAGACGGTCCAGACCGACGCCGCCGGAACTTACAGCGCCACCGTCCCCCCCGGCAGCTACGCCGTGACGGCGAGCAAAACCGGCTATGTTTCCCTCACCGAATCCGTCACCGTCGCCGCCGGCAGCACCACCATCCGTGACTTCAGCCTTACCCCTCTCGCCACCTCCGGTGGGATTCAGATAGTCGACATCTCCAGCAAGTACGGCGGGTTCCTCTACTACCTTACCGGCACCAACTTCACCGTCGATTATATTGCCACCGTGGACTGGGGCGGTCATCAACCGGGGAAGGTCCGCTTCATCACCTCGAAAAACAGCTACGAAGTCGCGACCAACGGCTCCTCTGCGAAACAGTCTCTGAATATGGGTCTCGAATTCTCCCCTTGCTCCACCCTCAAGGTCGTTGCAACCAGCGCCGACGGCGCGACGTCTCCGGAGAAGAGCGCCGACTTTACCACCATGTCTCCGGTCCTCGGCGCTCTGGCCTTCGATGCCCTGGACGTGGGCAACGGCTTTTACTACAAATCCAAACTCGGTCTCGACCTGACTCTGCTGGATGAGGCCATGGACGCCAAGGTCATCCCCGAGAATATCCCGCTCTTCGGCAAGAAAGGGTTTAATCTCCGCTTCGTCCCCTCGGTTACCACCAGCATTGACAGCAGCGGCGCGGTGGATATCGGTCTGGAGTTCGGCAACAAACCGTATCTGGCCGCCTCCATTGCCGGGGTCGATTTTAGCCTGAAGCAGACGTTGAATATCACCGGGCAGTACCTCCATCCCGGCTGCCGTTACCAGTGGGGCGGCTCCGTCGGGTTGGCCGGCAGTATGAAAGCGGAAAAGAGTTGGCCGTTCATCTTCCTTGCCGGTCCGGTGCCGGTCCCCATGTTCGCCAAGGCGTCGGTGGCCCTTGACGCAGGGCTTAACCTGGCTGTGGAAAATATAGATCCGAGAAAGTTAAACGGTAATTTCGACATTAATCCCAAGGTTCGCGGCTCCCTGGAGGCCGGGGCGGATCACTTTCTTTCCGTGGGGGGATGGCTGGGTGGCGGCACTGTCTATCAGTTCCAGTATCCGCAGACGCCCAATCTCAAGAATGTTTTGGTCGATCTCAACGGCGGGGTGACGCTCACGGCTCTGCTCTGGAGTTGGGAAGATGATCTGTTTCACTGGGGATGGAGTATGAACGGGAAGACGGCGGTGAAGGCGCTGTCTTCCATCTCGTCTCCCGCCGGAGCGACCCCTATCTCCCGCGACTACCTGAACGCCCCTAATGCCGGCGCCTTCATCCGCGCCCCTAAATACGCTCTCAAGTCCTTCGCTCTGGGCAGCCAACCGTACAGCGTGGCCGTCACCCCCATCGTCACCTCCATCTTTCCCCAGGCCAATTCGTTCCTCTCCTCAGCGGGGAGCAACGTCAATCTCATCTGGGTGACCGACAGCCCGGCCCGTAGCGCCAACAACCGGACCATGCTGGTTCATTCTACCTTTGACGGCACATCCTGGAGCGCACCCCAACCGGTGAGCGATGACGGTACGGCGGATTTTCATCCGGTCTCGCTTACCTTCTCCGACGGGACGATCATCGCTGCCTGGGAAGATGAGAAGGGGGCGCTGCCCGATACCGCCGGTTTCGACACAGCCGTTGCCGCTCTTGAGATCAGCGCCGCAAGCTATGACCCGACCACCAAAAGCTGGGGAACCGCGACACGGCAGAGTTCTGATCCGTATCTGCACCGGACCCCTAAACTGGCGGGAAAGGCCAAGAACAACGTCCTCCTTACTTGGCTTTCCAACGAGGCCAACGACCTCTCCGGCAGTTCTGTCAAACCCAACAAGCTCTGGTATTCGATCTACAACGGCGCGACCTGGAGCGCCCCGGCGGTGGCGGCGATCATCCCCAATGGCGTGAAACGTTACACCGTGGCCTATGACGGCACAACTGCACACGTGGTCCTGGCGCTTCACAGCTCCGACGACCTGACGATCCTGGACAACCTGGAACTCTACCGCCTCACCTACACCACCGGTATCTGGGGTCCGCTGACCCGGCTGACCACCGACACGGTCATCGACGACAATCCGCAACTGGCCCTGGACGTTGCAGGCAATTTTATCCTTAACTGGGTCCGGGGAGCCGAACTCTCCAGCGCTATCAACTTCGATTTTACCAACCGGAGCGTGGTTCGGGCCGACACCGAATATTCCAGCAATCTGGCCGACTTCAAACAGGCGACCGCCACCGATGGCCGGGTGGCGCTGATCTACGCTCAACCCTCCGCCACCAGTAGTTCCGATCTCTATGGCGTCTTCTACGACCCGACCTTTGGCAGCTGGGGCCAACCCAAACAGTTGACCTCTGATCCCGAGACCGAGTCGCACCCTTCCATCGCTTTCCTGGGGGCGGAAACAATAATCGCTACCTACAACCGGAAGCTGATGCTCAACGCCGACGGCACGGTTCCGACAACCGCCACCTATACCGACCTCTACATGCTCAAGCATACCCTGGGGGTGGATCTGGCGCTGGAGAGCGGGACTCTGATTGCCTCGCCTCTTAATCCCGCTCCGGGGGATGCCGTCACCTTTACCGTCACGGCCCACAACGTGGGTGACAAGCCGGTGAGTGACGCCATGGTGGCCTTCTACAACGGCGATCCGGCCAGTGGCGGGGTAAAAATCGGCTCGACCACCATTAGCGGAACCTTTAACGCCGGGGGTAGTCGGGACGCGACGGTCTCCTGGACGGTTCCGGTCACCACGACTCCCTTGACCATCCATGCCGTTATCGACCCGGAATCGCTCCTGGACCCCTTGAGCCGCTCGGACAACAGCGTCAGCACTGTTACCGTCATGCCCGATCTGGCCGTCGGCCCGCTCTCCTGGGAAAAGCTGAGTGACACCCTTATCTCCATCATCGCCCGGATCAGCAACAGCGGCGGCCTTGCCACGACTCCAACGACTGTCACCTTCAGGAAAGACGGCCCCGCCGGGGCGATTCTCTCCACGCAGAATGTCCCGGCCCTGGTCAAGGGGGGCTCCGGTGAGTTTGCCATAACCTATGACATCTCCGCCCTGTCCGATCCCTACTATACGGTTTATGTGGCGGTGGACGAGGCGAACAGTGTGGTCGAGTTCGACGAGAGCAACAACAGCGGGAGCGTGACTTTCCCCGGCAAGCAGCAGGATTTGATGAAGAAGTTGACGGTTCAGTTCACCGGAACCGGCGGCGGCACGGTGAGCGATGCTTCCGCTGGGCTCTCCTGCGGCAGTAACTGTCAGAGGGATATTGTCTGGAACTCACCCCTTAACCTGACGGCGGTTGCCTCGCAGTACTCGCTCTTCACCGGATGGAGCGGTGGCGGCTGTTCGGGGACGGCTAATTGCGTCTTCACGGTGACCACTCCTGTCACGGTAACAGCGAACTTCACCCAGGACAGCGCCCACTCCGTTCGTGGCGACGGCCCGCCGCAGGTCAATTACTCCTCTCTCCAGGACGCCTTCACTCTGGCCCCGACATGTCTGCTCCGCGCCTGGGGGGTGACGTTTATCGAAAACCTCACCCTCAACCGCTCCGTCGCTTTCAAACTTCTGGGTGGCCAAAACGCCGACTATTCGGCGTCGGTCGGGATGACGACCATTCAGGGGAAACTGACGATAGGGAAGGGGAGTCTGGTGGCGGAGCGGATAACAATCAGGTAGAGGTAAAGGTAAAGGTAGAGGGGTGTTGTAGGGGCGCAGAAAACCACCCCTCACCCCGACCCCTTCGACTTCGCTCAGGACAGGCCTCTCTGTAGGGGCGTACGGCCGTACGCCCCTACGGGGAGAGGGAGTGTTTATTGGAGATGTTTTGAGTTGGAATCAGGCGTAGGGTCTGCACCGAGTTCATGGTGCGCACCACAATTGTTGCTGCGACATGATTCGTGGGGGCACGGCATGCCGTGTACCCGTTACCATGACGTAACTATTCCATTGTCAGATAAACAAAAGTAGCTATAATATCTATCCCAGCTATCTGAAGCAGGAGGTTACCATGAAAACAATGTCTTCGGCGGAAGCCCAGAATCATTTTGGCTTGCTCTTGGATACCGCTCAGCGTGAGCCGATCAGCATTACCCGGCGCGGTAGGCCTGTGGCGTATCTTTTCTCAACGCGGGAATATCAGCTGTTGAAGCATGGCGCAAGCGGCGCCGCACTGGAGCCTACAACGGCTCAACTGCTGGCGTCATTCCGTGGCAGCGGAAAGGGAGGCGCCGCCGCTCGATTGGTTTCGGAGCGTGAGGCGGAACGGCAGCAAGAGCTATGAACCGTTATTTGTTAGACACTTCAGCCTTGCTGACGCTGCGTGACGACGAGCCGGGAGCTGAGCGTGTGGCGGCCTTGCTGGAGGCGGCCGCACGAAGTGAGCTTGTCTGTTGCGGCTGTTTCATGTCACAGATGGAACTTCTGTGCCGGGTTTGGAAGGATGAAGGAGAAGAGGCTGGACGCAACGCCTATTCCACGGTTTTGCGTCTGCCAATGACCTGGCTGCACGAGTCCCGGGATCTGCTGGAACGGGCAGCGGCAATCAAGGCATCTTTCCCCGTTTCGTTGGCCGATGCCTGGATCGCTGCCGCGGCGTTACAGCTTGATGCGGTGCTCGTTCATAAAGATCCGGAATTCGTGAAGGTGAACGACCTGAAGCAGGAGAGTCTCCCTTACAAATAAACTCCTCTTTTTGCAAGAGCCTCAACCTCTACCTCTACCTTTACCTGATCCTTACGCTCGGATCATGGTGAGGAGCATCTTGAACGGTTCATTGGCCCGGACGGCGTGGGGACGGTTGGCGGGCATGATGATCATCTCTCCCCTCCTGACAGCGTAGCTCGTTGCCTCGATAATGACCTCCGCCTCGCCGTCTATGACTTGAATCGTGGCGTCATAGGGGGCGGTATGTTCGCTCAACCCCTGGCCGGCGCCGAAGGCGAAGAGGGTGAGGGTTCCCACTTTCTTGTCCACCAAGGTCCGGCTGACCACGGAACCTTCCTGATAGGCGACCAGTTCGTTGAGGGGGAGAATGCGGGCGGTGAGATCGGTGGCGTTCATGGGACTCTCCTTTATGATGTGGGATGTCAACGGACGAAAGCTGTTCATGACGTAAGAGTACCGTAGCAGCAGGGACATGTCATTGATGCAAGTCAACTTGAGGGAACAATGAAATTCGCCATCTCCCCCCGGATCCAAGCCGTCCATTTCCCCCCCATCTCGGAAGTCCGTCAGTGGGCCGCCTCCTATTGGGCGTCTCCGGAACGCCCGCTCATCGACCTCTGCCAGGCGGTCCCGGACTATCCCCCGGCGCCGGGACTGGTGGCGCATCTTAAGGGGGTGCTGGACGATCCCCTCACCTCCCGCTATTCCCCCGACGAGGGAATCCTGGAAACGCGGGTGGCGCTCTGCGCCCGCTACCAGCGGCGCTACGGCGGCGTGGTGACCCCGGGGCAACTCTGCCTTACCATCGGGGCCAGTCAGGCCTTCTGGCTGGCCATGGTGACCCTCTGCGTGGCAGGTGATGAGGTCATTGTCCCGCTTCCTGCGTACTTCGATCACCCCATGGCCCTGGAGGTGCTGGGGATCCGTCCGGTTTATCTCCCCTTTAACGAGGCGTCCGGCGGTCTCCCTTCCCTGGCCGACCTGGAGGCGCTCATTACCCCCCGCACCAGGGCCATCCTGCTGGTCACCCCCAGCAACCCCACGGGGGTCGTGGCGCCCCCCGAGCTGATCAGGGAGCTGTTCGAACTGGCCGGGCGGCGGGGTGTCGCCCTGGTGCTGGATGAGACCTATGCCGACTTCATCCCCGGCAGGCCCCACGAACTCTTCACCGACGTGGTGTGGAAAGACAATTTTGTTCAGATCATGTCCCTGGGCAAGACGTATGCACTCACCGGTTACCGGGCGGGGCTCCTGGTTGCCTCCGAAGATTTTATTTACCAGGCGTTGAAGGCTCAGGATTCCATGGCGGTCTGCCAGCCACGGATTACCCAGCAGGCGCTCCTCTATGGTGCGGAGCATCTGGACCCCTGGGTCTGGGGGAATCGGGAGATCATGACCCGTCGTCACGACCGGTTCCGGGAGGAGTTCACGTTGCCGGGGAACCCCTTTCGGTTGGTGACCAGCGGCGCCTTCTTTGCCTGGATCAAGCACCCCTTCCCCTTCCTGAGCGGACGGGAGGTTGCCCAACGACTGGCGCAGGAGGCGGGAATACTCTGTCTCCCCGGCGAGGTTTTCGGACCGGGACTCGGCGAGTACCTCCGCCTTGCCTTCGGCAATATCCGCGAAGAGATCATCCCCGAGGCGGTGGAGCGGTTCCGGACGTTCCCGGCTTAAGCTTAAGAGAGGAGAGCACCATGGGTAATGGTTTCGGGAGGGTGAAAAAAAATGCGGCGCTGTTGTCGGTACTTCTCCTGGCAGGGTGTGCAACCGGCGCCCGATGGGGGGATACCCATCGCGAAAAACTGCTGTCGGCAACCAATGGCTACACTACCCTGCTTCGGTGGAGAGAATTTGATAAGGCGTGTGTCAACTTTGTTGAAGAATCCGTCAGGGGGAAATGCCTGGAGCGCGCTCAGACTCTCAATGATCTCCGGATCACCGATATCAGGACGAGGGATCTTGATTTTCGAACCGATGGAGTCGAGGTAACGGCGACCGTCGAGATGGAATACTACCTGCTTCCCTCACTGGTCGTCAGAAAAATTCAGGACAGACAGCTGTGGCTCTGCCGCGGGCCGGATGAGGGGAGAGTCTGTCGGATTATAACTCCGCTCCCGGCTTTTTGACCCCAATGACGCAAGTAGGCCGGATCAGGACTATTTTTTGTCCTCATCCTTTTTGGGATTAATTTCGATCTCGTCTTTTCCTTCCGAGGCTTTCTTGAAGTTTCGAATGCTCTTGCCGAGGGCATTTCCTATTTCGGGCAATCTTCCCGCACCGAAAACCACCATCACTATAACCAGAATAATAATCAGTTCCGGCATGCCGATTCCAAACATGGGCCATCCTCCGTGGTTAAAGTCGTGGAAGTATGTCATTCGACCTGCTAAAAATCAAGAAGAAAGCATGACTGCCGCGCGGTTCTCCGGATAGGGTCAGCTGTTCCGTGGAATTGTTGTTGACAAATAACGTCGATTCCTTATACTGACTCGCTTTGAAGCGAGGGATCAGATGAAGGTGCTTACCGTTCGATTGGAAGAGATTCGGGATAAAAATGCGGAAATATCCGTGGCGCTTGCCGGCGCGATATTCCCTGTGCTTTCCGAGATGATCCATTCCGGGGAGGTGACTCTTACTTCACCGGTACGCGTTGAAATAACGGCTGCCCACGAGTTTGATCACGTCCGGGTGAGTGGCCGGGTTGAAACGGAGATCCGGTTGGCCTGTTCCCGCTGTTGCGCTGAGTACGATGACAGGCTCAGTTCAACATTCCAGTTATTTTACACCAAGGCGCAGGGGATTGATCCCGTTGAGGATGAAGAGGTCGAGCTTTCCGAAACCGATCTCATTTCCGTTCCCTATCGGGGTGACGAAATAGACCTCATACCGGAAGTGGACGAGCAGATTGTCATGGAGCTTCCTCTGCGGCCGCTCTGCTCCGAGCAGTGTCGCGGATTATGCACGGTCTGCGGTATGGATCTCAACGTCATGGAGTGTGATTGCCGCCGCGAGGCCCAGTCGCTGACTTTCGGCGTGCTGAAAAATTTGAAGATAAACCAGTAAAAGGAGAAACACCATGGCCGTACCCAAGAAGAAAACCTCCAAGTCCCGTAAAAACATGAGACGCGCTCACGATTTCCTCACCGTGCCCGCGTCTTCCACCTGTCCCCAGTGCAAGGCGCCCAAGCTTCCCCATCGTGCCTGTGCCTCCTGCGGAACCTACAAGGGCAAAGAAGTCATCGCCAGCGATAGCCTCTAGGCCGGATAACGCTGTTCAGCCGAAGAAACCGGGTATTATGATGCGAGTTGCTGTTGATGCCATGGGGGGAGATCATGCGCCTGCCGTAGAGGTTGAGGGGGCCGTAGCCGCTGCGCGCGACTACGGGATAGCTGTCACCCTGGTGGGTGATACCTCCCGAATAACCGCGGAACTTTCCCGACATAACACCGCCGGTCTCGACATAACTCTGAAAAACGCCACGGAGGTGGTGGGGATGCATGATTCCGCTTCCGACGCCGTCAGGAAGAAGCGGGACTCCTCCATCAGAGTTGCCTTCGACCTGGTGAAGGCCGGCGAGGCCGATGCCGTGGTGAGCGCGGGGAACTCCGGCGCCACCATGGCGGCGGGGATGTTCGTGCTAAAGAGGCTCAACGGGATTGAACGTCCCGCCATTGCCCAAGTCTTTCCCAATCTCCGTGGGCATACGGTCGTGCTGGATGTAGGGGGGAATGTGGAGTGCAAGCCTGTCCATCTTGTTCAGTTCGCCATCATGGGTGAGGTGTATGCACGTCATATCCTGGGGATCGACAACCCCCGGGTCGGCCTCCTTTCCAATGGAGCGGAGGAAAGCAAGGGGACCGAGCTCACCCGTGACGCCAATATCATCCTTCGTGAAATCTCCTTCAATTACACCGGCTACGTTGAGGGACGGGATATCTTCAACGGCATGGCTGACGTGGTGGTTTGCGATGGTTTTGTCGGCAATGTGGTGTTGAAGCTCTCCGAAGGGTTAGCCGAAGCGGTGGGAACCATGCTGAAGGATGAAATCTCGGCAAGCTTTCTTTCCAAGGTGGGTTATCTGCTGGCACGACCGGCCTTCAAGCGGTTCAAGAAAAAAGTTGACTACGCCGAATATGGCGGGGCGCCGCTCCTTGGTATTGACGGA
Organism: uncultured Desulfuromonadales bacterium; assembly: GCA_903929485.1. Lineage (GTDB taxonomy): Bacteria > Desulfobacterota > Desulfuromonadia > Geobacterales > CAIOGM01 > CAIOGM01. Next base: position 188 of record CAIYUY010000114.1, on the reverse strand, counting down.
GTGGGGATGATCTGTCATGGCGGCTCCAACGTGAAGGCCATTAAGAACGCCATCCGGTTCGCCGGCGAGAATGTGGAGAAGAAGGTGAACCACCGCATGGCTGAGAAGCTGCGGGAGAACCTGGCTACACTCCGCTCGCCCAAGGATGTAATCGTGAAAGAGAAGGTTGCGCGGTAGCCTATGACGAT
>CAIYUY010000113.1 GCA_903929485.1 uncultured Desulfuromonadales bacterium | reverse complement strand
TCGCCATCCGTACGGGCGACACATGCCTCGCCATCCGTACGGGCGACGCATGCGTCGCCCCTACAGGAGCGCAACCGCTCTTCCATCTCCACGATCTGACGAATGTTGTGCAAAAACCAACGGTCAATGCGAGTGATCTCGAAAATATCGTCCACGCTCATGCCGCTTCTCAGGGCGTCGGCCAGGTACCAGGGGCGGTCGGCGTTGGGGGTCCGGAGCTTTTCCATGAGGAGCTGCTGCTCCTTGTCGGAAAGCGCCCGCCGGGTCTCGCCGGCAAGGTCGAAGAAACGGGACTCCAGACCGCAGGAGCCGATTTCCAGGGAGCGGAGCGCCTTCTGGAACGACTCCTTGAAGGTCCGGCCGATGGCCATGACCTCCCCCACCGACTTCATCTGGGTGGTGAGGGTGGCGTCGGCATCCGGAAATTTCTCAAAGGTAAAGCGGGGGATCTTGGTCACCACGTAGTCGATGGCCGGCTCGAAGCAGGCCGGGGTCTCCCGGGTAATGTCGTTGAAGAGCTCGTCCAGGGTGTACCCAACGGCCAGCTTGGCGGCGATCTTGGCGATGGGAAAGCCGGTGGCCTTGGACGCCAGGGCCGAGGAGCGGGAAACACGGGGGTTCATCTCGATAACCACCAACCGCCCGTTTACCGGGTTGATCCCGAACTGGATATTGGACCCACCCGTGTCCACCCCGATCTCCCTGATGATCTTCAGGGAGGCGTCCCGAAGGATCTGGTACTCCTTGTCGGTGAGGGTCTGGGCCGGGGCGATGGTGATGGAGTCCCCCGTATGAACCCCCATGGGGTCCAGGTTCTCGATGGAACAGATGATCACCACGTTATCGGCGGTGTCCCGCATCACCTCCAGCTCGTACTCCTTCCAGCCGATAACCGATTCCTCCACCAGGATCTCGTCGGTGGGAGAGGCGTCAATCCCCGCCATGACCATCTTCTCGTACTCTTCCCGGTTGTAGGCGATCCCCCCCCCGGTTCCCCCCAGGGTGTAGGAAGGACGGATAATGGCCGGGAACCCCACCATTTTCACTACCTCCATCGCCTCCTCGAAGTTGTGGGCGAACCCGGAGGAGGGGACAGCCAGGCCGATCTTCTCCATGGCAGCCTTGAAGAGGGTCCGGTCCTCGGCCTTCTTGATGGCCGGGAGCTTGGCGCCGATGAGCTCCACACCATATTTTTCCAGGACCCCTCTCTCCGCCACCGCCACCGCCACGTTGAGGGCGGTCTGCCCCCCCAGGGTGGGAAGGAGGGCGTCGGGGCGCTCCTTTTCGATGATTTTCTCCAGATACTCCGGGGTCACCGGCTCGATGTAGGTCCGGTGGGCGAAGTCCGGGTCGGTCATGATGGTGGCGGGGTTGCTGTTCAGGAGCACCACCTCGTACCCTTCCTCTTTCAGCGCCTTGCAAGCCTGGGTGCCGGAGTAGTCGAACTCGCACGCCTGGCCGATGACGATGGGGCCGGCGCCGATGATGATGATCTTCTTGATGTCGGTACGTTTGGGCATATGAAAACAACTCCTTCAGGGTAGTTAAGAACAAAACTTCTCATCATCGCCGACGTTTCCAGTAGTCGGGCCTCCGATGAAGGTGCATAACAGCTAGGACATAGATAAATTCAGGCTCAATGCTGTAGATGATCCCGTGGGGGAACCGATTGGTAAGACATCGCCTCGCGTCTCCGTCAAGAATCGGCCATGATTTCGGATACGAAAGAATGTTCCGGATTGCCGCGAAAACTTCAGCACCAAAATCCTCCCCAAGGCCGGTTTCACACTGCTCATAATAATCAACAGTATCGTTGAGCTCTTCTTCGGCATCAGGGTGAAAGATGAATTTCATTGCTGAAACCGCCGGTGAAACCTGGCGATAACTTCTTCACCGGGAACACCGCAAACCTTTCCTGAACGGAGGTCATCCAATCGTTGACGAGCAACCACTCCCCATACCCGATCAATATCGTCATCCGGTTGGTTCATGGTTTTCATCAACGAATCAATTATAAGTGCTCGATCTTCTACGGGAAGAGAAGAAGCTTCCCGGATGATTTCCCTGACTCCATGCATAACCATCTCCAATCTGTTCTAAGACAAAATCGATACTCTCGCAATTTCCAGTTGTCATCCCCGAATTTTTCGCACTGTACGATTAGATTTTAGTCCAGCACCACCGTGGCCCCATACCCCTCCCCTTCGACTTCGCTCAGGGCAGGCCTGAAGTGGGAGGATCCTTAAATTAATTAAATCTATTCCGCATCGCCGGCGGGAAAAATCAGCTCGGCATACAAAGACCTCAAGGCCTGGGCATGGTCGAAATCATGGTCCATCATGGCCAGAAACATCTTCCGGTGGTCTTCATTGGAATAAAGGAGAAGCTTCTCCAGATGAAACTTGGCAAGATTTTCCTCCAGAATGATGGCCGCTTCCAGAGCCCGGGCCAGGGACGGAGGATCGGCTTCAAACTCCCGACGGAGGAGCCGCAGCTTCTCCAGCTCCTCACGAGCCGTCTCCTCTTCCAGCAGCGGCACCGTGAGCATGCCGTCGGCCAGTTTCTCGGCCAGGATGAATTGACTCTCGTGATTTTCTTCTTCCAGGGCGGTCTTCTTCCAGAGAAGCGCCGCCCGCCGATTTTTATGAAACAATTGGCTGAACCAGTGATACAGATCGGCGTTTTCGCGCTCCATCTCCGCGCAGATCCTGAGAAGCGTCAAACAGTTAACCATCCCCCACCTCCCCTGCCGGCAGACCCGACGCTGTTACTCCTGCACCCAGCCATTCTCCAGCCCGGCGGCTTCCAACGCCTCCACCGCCAAGGCGTACTCCCCGTCGGTGAGTTTACGGTTCAGCTCCGGCATCCCCGACGCCAGATGGGCGGGAAAATACTGTTTCATGAGTGAGACGTGGGTTTCCACCCCCAGGTTCCGGGCTATCCAGGGGAGGATCTCCGAGCTTCCGGCAGCTCCTTCCGGAAGGACCAGATGCCGGATAATGAGCCCCTTTTGGGCCACCCCGTCGTCATCGGTTTCCAGATGCCCCACCTGCCGAAGCATCTCCCCCACCGCGGCGCGGTTTGCCTCCGGATAGCCGGGGGCGGATGAAAACGCCAAGGCCGTGGCGTCATCACCATACTTCATATCCGGCAAGTAAATATCAACAATTCCATCCAGCAGCTCCAGGGCATGAACCTCTTCATACCCGCTGGAATTCCAGACGATGGGGAGGTTGAACCCCTTCCCCACAGCCAGCCAGAGCGCCGCCAAGATCTGCGGCAGATAGTGAGTCGGAGTCACGAAGTTGATGTTATGAACCTTTTGCCCCTGAAGCCGGAGCATCCGCCCCGCCAAGGCCGGAGGCGTCAACTCCTCGCCGTTATCCAGTTGACTGATGGGGAAATTCTGGCAGAAACGGCAGGCAAGGCTGCACCCCGACAGAAAGATCGTCCCGGAACCGCGGCTTCCCGAGACGGGAGGTTCCTCCCCCCTGTGCAACGTGGCCGAGGCGATACGGGGCTTAAATCCGGCTCGACAGATCCCGGTCTCCCCGGCCATCCGGTCCACCCCGCAGAGATGGGGGCAGAGATCGCATCGTCGCAGCCGGCCATAGGCGACCTTGACCCGTTGCAGGAGTTCTCCGGTATGATAGAGATCGAGGTATCGCATGGAAACGGCCGTGACTAGTAACCGGTGACAAGTGTCTGTTTGACAAGCAGATCCTTCGCGTTGCTCAGGATGACAAACAATGGGGTATATTTTTTGTCACACATCACCTTACCAGTCACCAGTCACCGGTTTTCCTCCATCATCTCCACGAACCGACCAAAGAGATAGTGGGAATCGTGTGGGCCGGGAGACGCCTCGGGATGATGCTGCACCGAGAAGATGGGGAGCCGGCAATGCCGCATCCCCTCCACGGTCTGGTCGTTGAGGTTTTCATGGGCTAGACAACTAACCCCGGCCAGGGAATCCATATCCACGGAAAAGCCGTGATTCTGCGCAGTGATCTCCACCTTGCGGGTCACCATGTCCATGACGGGGAGGTTGGAGCCGTGGTTGCCGAACTTGAGTTTTTGAGTACTCCCCCCCAGGGCCAAGCCCAGAAGCTGATGGCCGAGACAGATGCCGAAGATCGGCTTCTTCCCCACAAACTCCTTGATATTTTCGATAACGGCGGACATGGGCTCCGGGTCGCCGGGGCCGTTGGAGAGAAAAATACCGTCCGGCTCCAAGGCCAGAGCCTCTTGGGCGGGAAAGGTGGCCGGCACCACCGTGACGTCGCAACCGGCGGAAACCAGGCAACGGAGGATATTGTACTTGATGCCGAAGTCGTAGGCCACCACCTTATACTTCAGCTCCCCCTGCTCCGCCTTACCGTATCCGGTTTCCAGATCCCAGAGCTTTTCCGTCCAATGATACGGCTCACGGCAACTGACCCCCGACGCCAGGTCCAGGCCGGCCATGCTGGGGACGTCACGGGCCTTGCGAACCAGGCTTTCTGGGTCGCTCTCCGTGGTGGAAATGATCCCGTTCTGAGCGCCATGGTCCCGCAGATGTCGGGTCAGCGCCCTGGTATCCAGCCCCTGAATCCCCACCACGCCGTTTTCCTTCAGGTAAGCGTCCAGGCTCATGGTGGAGCGCCAGTTGGAAGGGAAGTCCAGGTACTCCTTGACGATGAACCCGGCAAGGTGGAGCCCGGAGCTCTCAATGTCCTCGGGGTTGACCCCCGTGTTCCCCATCTGGGGATAGGTCATGCAGACCATCTGCCCCTTGTAGGAAGGGTCGGTGATGACCTCCTGGTAACCGGTCATGGCGGTGTTGAAAACGACCTCACCGGTGGCTTCCCCGGTGGCGCCGAATGATTTTCCCGTAAAGATGCGCCCGTCGGCCAGCGCAAGAACTGCTTTCATAAAATTACTCCTGACTGCGTAAGTCAAAGACAATGGAACGCGGATCAAATCTGATTTGGCGGATCAACGCGGATCGAACAGAACCATATTTTGTTATAATCCGCGCCAATCAGCTCAATCCGCGTCATCCGCGTTCCATTCGGTTCATGTTTCCTACGGATTAACGACTTTCCCGGCGAGAATGGTGTGCACCGCCTTTCCTTTCATCTCCCACCCCAGGAAAGGGGTGTTCTTGGACTTGCCGGCCAGTTTTTCCGCATCCACTGTCCAAGCGCATTCCGGGTCGATGACGGTGATATCCGCCACGCTCCCCGGCGCCAGAGTCCCCCGATTCAACCCCAAGATCCTTGACGGGGCGGTAGACATCTTTTCCACCAGCTCCGACAGGGTCAGAACTCCGTCGGCCACCAGGGTAAGCGACAGGGGGAGCGACGTCTCAAGGCCGATGATGCCGTTCATGGCCAGATCGAACTCAACATCCTTCTCATCACGGTGATGAGGGGCGTGATCCGTGGCGATGGCGTCGATGGTCCCGTCGGCCAACCCTTCCCGGATCGCCAACCGGTCCGCCTCGGTCCGCAGTGGTGGATTCATCTTGGCGTTGGTGTTATAGCCTCGCACCGCCTCATCCGTCAGGATGAAGTAGTGAGGCGCGCTCTCGCAGGTGACCCGCACCCCCCGGGACTTGGCGTTCCGGATGATCCGCACCGACCCCTTGGTGGAGACATGGGCCACGTGCAGGGGGGAGTTCGTCAGCTCCGCCAAGTAAACGTCACGGGCGGTGGCGCTGTCCTCGGCAACCCAGGGGATCCCCTTGAGCCCCAGTTCCGTGGAGACATACCCCTCATTCATGACTCCATCCCCCGCCAGGGAGGGATCCTCTGCATGGCTGATGACCATGATCCCCATCCCCCGGGCATACTCCAGCGCCCGCCGGGTCAGTTCACCGCTCACCACCGGCCTCCCGTCGTCGGAGACCGCCACACACCC
>CAIYUY010000112.1 GCA_903929485.1 uncultured Desulfuromonadales bacterium | reverse complement strand
CAGCTTAGCGAATGGATTGCGCCTCTTTTGGAAGAATGCACGAAAAGAATTGCAGTGGAAGCAAAGAGAGAAGGAATAGAGTTGAGTGATATTGCCGGGTGTTACCCCGGCGAAGATTCATTTATCTCGGAGGACAATTCTCCTGGTGATGATGAACCGGTCACTGTTCCTCAACCGGATGTAGTTGAGGGAAAACGCAACGGCTGCAAACTTGCAGAACTAAAAAAAATCAATAGAATAAAGCCTGTCATTTTCGCTGTAATGATTGCGGAAATAAAGAAAAACAAGTCATTACAACTCTTGATAGATAACGCTGACCTCATGGGATTCAGCAGGGAATTTTCGTACCGTTTCTTGAAAAACTTCAAGGAAATACGGAGAGGAAACGCCAAGGGAGACGACGACCCTCTTACTGCAAGTTGGAGAAGTGAATACCATTTCTATTACCGACATATGCAGCAGGTTCTCCACAATGATCCGGCCACAAAGGACAAAGTATTCGGTAAGGATATAGCCTGCTACACCTATTCCGATGGTGATCCACCGATGTTGCCTTACTGCTATGATAACGAAGAGATGCTTCAATGCCGGACATGGGGCATGGTGGAGGTGCCACCGGTGAAACAGGGGGAGAAGTCGCCCCTGGCGAGAAAAATGCATATGCTCAGGATCGCCCGCTTCTACTATGATGAGGTGGAAAAAGCGATCAGCACCCCCTGCTACATCCCGGTCAAAGGAGTCGTCAACTATATTTTCGACTATTACCCCGACCATTTCAGCCAGAAGAGAGAACAACTGGCAACGAAGAAAGATAAAGAGGGCGAGATCATCCCCATTGAATCGCTGTCGAAGACGCTTGTTGAAGATGTCAATTTCAAGGACAACAAATCAACACTGAACAGGGAAGAGACCTTTGCCGCGGCACGGGACTGCGCAGGGAAGATGTCGGACAACGAAAAGGTTGCTTTTCTCATGGAGTCAAGAGGTTACCCTCTGAAAACAATAGCTGGGGAGCTTGGCTACAGCAGTCCTGCCAGCGCAAAGAACAGCCTCGATTCCGCCAAGGAGCACTTCCGGCGCCACTGGGTGATCTGGGGCACTGAAAGAGATACCGATCCAGATCTGCTCAAAGTTTATTTCGATGCAGTCATTGAATATTGTGCAGGAGAATGCCGTATCAATGCATCAGAAGAACTGATTCCGCAGCAAAACGAGGAGTTATGATAAACGACAGAACAGAGCTGCAACGCGCTTTGCAGCATGCCGTTGAACAGCGGACCTGCCCGACAGATAAAATTCTCATTTCTGGCAGCACCGAGGCGGAGTCACACCTCAAAAGCTGCCGAGCCTGCAGAGAATGGCAAGAAAATATTTCGGCTGATCTCAAGGCGCTCAAGAATGACCTAAGTACGCTGAAGCAGCTCTACTCCCTTCCCACTGGAAAAGAACCTGCGCCCGGACAAGTCTGGAGCGTCAACAAAAGAGTAGGTGGATGGGGGGCCAGACATCAACATTACAATCCGCCCTTCGTCCTCATCCTCCAGGAGTTACCTCGGAAGGAGCTTTTCGTAGCTCAAATCTACTCCGATGATCTCCTGATGGGAGGTGATGACCTCTGGCTCGGTGAGGAGATCGGTTTTGCCGAACCATGGAACCGTTACCCTCTCTCCAAGGTGGATCTGGATCAACTACTGGCTGAAGTAGACGGTGCTCGGACAGCTGCGGTCGCCTCCAATGACCGCCCCTATCCGGGCATGGAATACGATTCACCGCTCTGGCACTTCCGCCAGATTGAAAAAGAAATTGGAGAAGCTATTTCAATCCGGTCATCGGAACAGAGAGGGTTTCAATTTGCCGAGTTTTTCCTGTCGGAGTTCGGAAAGATCAGGGATAACCTGAAGAGCAGGATAAAAGGATGGCGCTGGCCCGAAGATGCCGTCACTGCGCTCCCCTTTCTCCTGGGCGCCCGTCCTGAACTCATGCCGTTGCTGGCCTCCCAAGGGGGAGATCATCTTGACGCAACCATCCTGGCAATATCCAGCCCTGAAGAACCGGAACTAACCAGACGCTCCTGCCTCATCACCAGGTGGAATGTTGACGATGACGGACTTCTGGTCTGCGGCCGTCTCCCGGATGACGTCTGCCGGCCGATCGCCCTCCATGCAGCGTGGGGGGGAACCCCACCGCTTCCCGCGGATGAAGCGCTCTTCGACAGAGAGAGCGGCGCCTTCAAGGTCCGTTTTCATGGTGTCATTGAAAACGTCACAACCCTGGAACCGTTGCGGCTGGTTATTGTGACACATGGCTAAGCCGTATACATTCATGGAAGAGCTTGCCGATCAGGGCGGGTTGGACGGCTTTGTCCGCGATTATGCCGGAGAGTTCCTGAGGCCGCGTCGAGACATATGGCCCGTATCTCCAGACCGTTTTACGCCGCTGGCGGCAAAGATTCTCTCTGCCCTTCCGGATAGGCACCGGCGTCTCTTTCACTGTTTCCTCCTGGCGTGCCACCTGCTTGACCCTGAAAAAACTCCGATGCAGGCCATTACATTCCTGGAGGAGACACCGGAAGGGGATATTCCTCCGATACTGCACGACCGGCTACTCTGGCGAACCGCTCTCGTCCCCTTGCCGGTGCTTGACCCTGGCGGGAAAGGGGCGCTCCGCTATGCCATAATCGGCTGCGGCGGAGGAGGTTCCGGCAATGTGCTCTTCCCCGAAGGAATCGAACTCTTGCTTGACGGTGAGGCCGTGACGGCGGTTACCAACGCCATTACCCTCGCCGGCCGAAACAATCCCGAAGCATCCTGCCTCTTTTGGCCGATTCTCGATCCAACAGATCAGATAAGGCAGGGATCCATCGCCCTTCCGCTCTACCTCGCCTTTGAATCGCTTCTGTCCAATGAGCCGCTCCCTCCTCTCCTGGCAACGGGCGCCCTTGACAGCAAGGGGAAACTCCTCCAGGTTGATGGGGTCAGAGAAAAGTTCGTAGTTGTCAGGAAAGCCGGATGCCGCGGGTTCATCTGCCCTGCTGAAGAGGGACGAGACCCGCTGGCAGGGCTCCAGGATGGAGACATCGACAAAATCGCCGTGGAAACCACGGAAGATGCGCTCCTCTTCTGGAAATGCTACCGGGACGGAGAGGGGAAACAGCTCAGGGAAATCATTACGGACCTGGAGAAACCTGGGCACCTTATTGAATCTCTTCCGGATCAACCGTTTGCTTTCTCCGCTCTCCCGACACCGCTGCGGCGCCGGATAACAGGGACTATAGGGAAACTTCTGCAAGAGGACCCTCGCCGGGGAAGTGATTCGTTGCTGCACTTTACCCGAAAACTCGAACTTCTCCTGGCCGACGCCACGAGTGATTTGTCGCACTCATATCGGCTGATCTCACTGGTTTCACGAGAAATGGTCGAACAAGCCGGGAAGAGTGATCCGGAGACCGGCCTCCGGCTTGCGCTGCTGCATCTCGAAATAATAAGCCGGAGAGGCGAGACCGCCGATTCTGGCCAGACGTGGAGCAGGCTTGCGGATGGTTTCCGACAGGCCAGGAGCAACCACAGCACAACGGACGAACCTGATCAGATTTATATCGGCATACGAGAGTTCATGAGCACCCTCCACAATGCCTACCGGTTTGCCCCGGCGGAAGCTGACGAATTTATGGAGAAAATCCGCTTCCCACTGGAGGAACTCAAGGGACGTTTTGAGCGGAAGAGGAGCAGGAACCCGGAGCAGACGGACAAAACGGTGGGCTCCTGCCTGGGTCTGCTTGCCCAGCATTACGCCTTCTGCGGAAATCAGGAAAAAGCGGCTGACTTTTCCGCCCAGGCGCTGGATGCGTTTGGCCACGGGTCAACCTCCCCCTTGGCAGGTGACTGTCGCCAGCAATTGATCTACCGGACATACATCGCTCTGGATGCCGGGGATTTCCCTGCCGCGCGGGGTATCCTCTGCGGACTGCTGGGAGTGACGAATCCTGACGAAATTATTCCGGCGGAGGTGAGCGATCCCTATCTCCATGCCGCCCTGGCGCGCTATATGGCTGACAGCGGTGAGATTTTCGATGAGTACCTGAGATATGCATACGAAATATTGCCGCACTGTGGGCAACAGCACCCTTGGCAGCTCTGGTGCCACAACCTCGGCTACTGCTCTACCTCACAGGGTATGCAGGTAAAATTTCACCGGGCCTCCCTGGAGCGTTGCCGTCGCCCCGGGCAGCCGACCATTCAGGTCATGGCGCTCCTCCCTCTTGCCGCACTCTGGCAGCGGGGGGGCGCTTTGGAGGACGAACTCTCCTCGGGAGTCAGGGAGGTGCGTGAGGTGATTGAAAGCAACGCAGTCGATCAGGACCATTTCCGGTCGATCATGACAGTCACCGGGTGGGAAGAGGTGTTGAAGGTGGTGGGACGTGAGAGTGCAGGACTCTTTCCCTTCAACTATCGGTAACGAAAGATTTGAATAATCATCATCTCAATGCCGTATGAAAGACCGTAGGCCGGTTCAAACAACGTGGAACCGGCGCATGTTCACAATGCAATCAAGTTCAGAGGGGGGACGCATGATAGAGAAAAGGGATCTGATTCTGCTGGTTGGCACCAACCCGCTGCCCAATTATGTGGTGGCGCAGTTTCTCAAGGATGAAACGGCAAAGATATTTCTGGTGCATACGGATACAACCAGGGAAATAGCACATGGCCTCCGCAACGTATTGTCAGACAAAGAAACAATCTGTCTTGTGGAACTGGAAAGTGAATGGGATGCGTCAAAGATAGGCAGAAATCTCGGAAAAATGATCAAGCGTTCGCCAGATCTGAAGCTGCACCTGAACTACACCGGCGGGACAAAAGCGATGGCGGTGCATGTCTATCAATGGGTAAAAGAAAACTGCCCGGACGCCTGGTTTTCGTACCTGGATGCGCGAAGCCATCGCCTTGTCTATGACAACAGACGGGAGCCGAGCGAATTGTTGACCGAAGTAGTCCATATCGAGTCGATCGAAGATCTTCTCAAACTTCATTCCTATACTCCGAAACCACCAAAAGATAAAGAATCTCCGTTCCCTGACGCCAACCTTATGCTTGCGAACCTGATTGAAGATAAGTTGATCCACGATTTCATTGATTTCAAGAACAGAATTCTTTGTTCAGTTTATTACTCTAAAGATAAAAACTCCTGGTTTGATAAAAAAGCTAAATTGCAAACGCACCAATCGACAACTGAAATCAGGGAGTTCGTAGCGAAAGGAAACCGTGAAATCGCGGACAACAACTGGTTGAAAGAGTTGCTTGTCTCCTTTCCTCCGGAAAACAGAATTATAAATGAAGATGGTCTGCTCTGGGAGGCGGACGATGGGGCCTCAAACAAGGAAGTAGACAGCCGGGTACTCAAGAGTGTCAAAGATTTTCTTGACGGGAAATGGCTGGAGTTTCATGTCTATAACGTTCTCCGGGAACTGCTTGCCGAGAAAAAAGAGGAAGGATGGCTGTATGGAATATCCCTTGAGGCAACAAGCGGAAATGACAAGGAATTCGAGCTCGACATCTATGCGGTGAAGGGGTATCGGCTGTTCGGCATCTCCGTCACGACTGCCGACTGGTACCATGCCAAGTCAAAGGCATTTGAGGTCATCCATCGGGTGCGGCAGATCGGGGGAGATGAGGCAAAGGCGATGCTGATCGCAGATATCCCCCATGAGACTGAAGACGGCAAACGGAATGCTCTACACCTTGAGAAGGACGTTGCATTTCTCTCCACCGGAAGCGAAGGCGCTCATTTCAAGGTACTCGGGACGGAGAAGTGGCAAACTGAAGAACTTAAAAATGAACTGAGGGGGTTTTTATGGGATTAACCGGTGTCCTGATCGATATCACATCGATCCAGCAGTACCTGTTCGGGAGCAACAGGCTGAAGGAAAACCTGGGCGGTTCGTATTTGGTCAAGAGTATCTACGGCAAACCGCTCCAGGCCGCGCTTGACGAAACAGCGCCGGGTCACGGGGATGTAGGGATGTGGTCCGACGCGGAGACGTTCTCCGGCGGGGTAAAAATCGGCTACATCGGCGGCGGTAACGCCCTGCTTCTTTTCCAGGAGAGCGAAGTTGCTAAAAAATTCTGCCGCGCATTTTCGCTGCAGATTCTTGTGAGTGCGCCGGGACTCCGGACGGTGTTCGCGATAGCCCCCTTCCATGAGGAAAATTTTCCCGGGTCCATGCGAGAACTGCACCAGGAACTGGCCCGGGCGAAGAGCCGGGAGTTCCCCGCCGTCACCGTGGGGCGTCACGGGATTACCGCCGAATGCCCCTACACCGGCGAAGCCGTTGAAGCCCGATGCAGTGACCCCAAGAGCGGGCGGCTGATCTCCCGGAGTGCGAACGTGCGCCTGAAAACCGCGCCGACCTCTGGGGGGGCGTTTAAAAAGCTCGTTGCGGAGGAGGCCGGGGATAACTACGACGTTACCGACGATCTCGGCAGCCTTGGACAGCCGGACGAACGGAGCTATATCGCCATCGTGCATATCGACGGCAACCGGATCGGCGAAAAATTCCGCAACTGCGCCACCCTCTCCGAGACCCGTATACTCTCCCTCACCCTGGAACAGGAGCTGGAACAGGCATTCCGGGGGGTAGTCAGGGAGCTGGCCGGGAAGATCGGCGCCAAAGACCTGTGCAAAGATAACGGCTTCCGTTTTTCTCCCAACGGGGAGCGGACCATTCTCCCCCTCCGTCCGATCATCATCGGCGGTGACGACATCACCTTTGTCTGCGAGGGAAAACTGGGGCTCTATCTTGCGGAACGTTTCATCGCCGGGCTGAAGAGCTTCGACGCCTGCGCCGGTGTCGCCGTGGTCAAGAGCAAATACCCGTTTTTCAGGGGGTATCAGCTTGCCGAAGAGCTCTGCGCTTCGGCCAAGGCCAAGGCGGCCGGTGAAGGGGGGAGTTGGCTCGACTTCCTCATTTCAGCAGGAGGCGCTGCCGGTTCCCTGGAAGAGATCAGGCAGAGCCGCTATGCGGGGAGTGAAGGGCCTCTGGTCTACGCCCCATACCGGCTGGATACTGCCGGGCGCGACGAATCGATCTCTCTGCTCAAGGACGGGATTTCCTGTTTTCACAAATGGCCTAAGAACAAGATGATGGCGCTGCGGGAAGAGTTGACCGGACCGAAAGAGGGGGTCAAGAAATTCCTCGACGCAGCGGGGCTTACGCTTCCGGGAGCAAAGAAATTCGGTGACAACGGCTGGGATTCGGGGCGTACGCCGTTCTTCGACATGATCGACCTGTTTGATTTCTACCCGAAAGTCTTGTTGAAGGAGGTAACCCAATGAATCTTAAGGTGAAATTGAAATCATATACCCTCTGCGGTTCGGGAGAGGGGCGAGGGCTTATCGACAGCGACATCGTCTTCGACCGTCACGGCATCCCGTTCATTCCGGGGAGGAGAGTCAAGGGTCTGCTTCGCGAGAGCGCCCTTGAAGTCCTCGAAATGCTGGGCGTCAGCGACCGGTCGCTCCTTGAACATCTCTTCGGAGGCGGAGGGTTTGCCCCCGGCGCCATCACCGTCGGCAATCTTCACCCTGAAGGAAGGGATGAAATAGCAGAGGGAATCGAGAGACTGCGTCAGGAAAGCGAGGGGGCCCGACTCCTCACTCCCGCAGTGATTACCGACCATTACACCACCATTCGCCAGCAGACGCGCATAGACGACGGTGGCATTGCCGCCGACACCTCCCTCAGGACCATCCGCACCATCAACCCTACCACGCTCTTCTGCTGCGGGATCGACGTAAGCCAGGACAAGGGTCACATTGCGCTCCTTTCCCTCGCTGCTCTCAACCTTCGAAGGATCGGGAGCGGCCGCAACCGGGGGTACGGCGAGGTTCTCTGTAAACTTGAGGGTGCTCTTGCCACGGAAAAATGCCAGGAGCTGATCAGTGGCTGGCGAAAGCCGATGCTGCCGGATCTTCCCCGGCGGCAGAGCGACGCCTCCCCCCGGGGCGGCTCGGTAAAGAAGCTCTCTTTTGCCATGACCACCACGAGACCGGTTGTCCTGACGACACTGATCGGAGACGACAACACCGTCAACAGCGCCGACATCATCGGCAGTCAGATGGTCCGGGGAATCCTGGCGGCGAGAATCGGCAGCCGGCTCTCGCTTCTGCGGGGTGAGGAACAGAACGACCCTCTCTTCAGGCAGGCGATACTCGACTTCTCCAGTGACAGCGGCATGACCGTCTCCTCCGCCTTGCCGGAGATCGGAGGCAAGCGGTACTCCACCCCGCCCATGGTTCTCCAGCGAAGCAAGGGGGAACAGGAGAGGTCGTACAATATCGCCCGGATAGAAAAGGACGATACAGCCTGGAGTCGAGGACTCGCCAACCTGGACGGTAATACCATCGCCCGGGGCGCGCTCCTCAAAACCCTCTTCTTCCACTCCACCCGGGGCAACGCCCGGAGCGAGGGGAGAAGCACCAGTGACGACGGGGCGATCTTCTACTATGAGGCGATCGAGGCCGGGACGAGATTCAGTGGCGACCTGCATGGGCCGGAAGAGCTGCTCAAGCAGGTCAGGGAACTCTGCGGCGACAGCTTCGACTGCGCCATCGGCCGTTCCCGCTCGGTGCAGTACGGCAGCGCCCAGTTCTGCTTCGGGAAAATTACCGGAAATGACCATGACCTGACGGCGGAGGGGGACAAATTCGCCGTCGTCTGCCGAACTCCGCTTCTGCTCCGAAACGACAGGGGTGCATTCTCCCCATCGACCGTGGAGCTGGAAAAAGCGCTGACCCGCTTCTTTGGCGTATCCGTAGAGGTAACCTCATCCTACGCGCGCTCCGTGATGGTGGGTGGGTTCAACAGCGCCATCGGCTGCCGGACCCCTGCGGCGGACGGGTTTGCCGAAGGGAGCACCTTCATCCTGCGGATCACCGAGCTTGATGAGGCGGCCATGGAGCAAAAGATGTCCGACCTTGCCTGGCGGGGACTGGGAGAGCGGACAACAGCCGGATACGGGCAGGTCGAGGTTGCTCCGGAGTGGATGAAGGAGCCGTTTCTTGTAGAAACAGGAGCCATCCCGACTGCGCCGAAACCGTTCGGATATGGCGATCTGGTTACCCCCCACCTGAAGGCCATCATCGTGCATGCGGTCAACATGAAACTCTCGGAGGAAATGCGCAAGCAGGCTCTCGAACGGGCGGATAGTTACCGGAAAAGGCCGAAAAACCACCAGATAGGGAGACTCGAAGCCTTTGTCACCGGGTGTGACGACAAGGGGTCGCTCAAAAACAGGCTGAAACTCCTCAGAAAAACCGCGTCTGACGAACTTGAAAAATGCAAGGACAGGAACAACCGTTCGCTTCTCGAAGCGCTGGAAGAGTTCGACGCCGAGGCGGGGAACGTCCGGGAGGATCTCCTCAACAGGGCGAAAACAGTGCTGCAAAGGTGCGGCGTCGGGAACGCCGAGCTCACCCCCAAGGATGCGCTTGCCAAAGAGTACTGGATAGCGGCCTTGCGGCAGATGCGAAAATTGAACAAATCGGCAAAGGAGGTTTGACCATGTCGGACAGTGTAATTGCTAAATTTGTTCTGCTGGGAGAGTTGGAGGCGTTGTCGCCGCTCATGGTCGGCACCGGCAGCGGTGACGTCATTGACGCCGTAGTTCTGAGGGGGTACGAGGGGAACCTGCCGTTCATTCCCGCCACGGCTCTGGCCGGGGTGCTTCGCCACAGTCTGGCTTCAAAACCAAGAACCACCGTCGAACGCTATTTCTGGGGAGACACGGTGGGGAGCGATTCCGGAAGCCAGAGTCACCTGGCGGTCAGCGATCTTCTCCCGGTGGTCGGGGTAATTCCCCGCATCGTCGTCCGGGACGGAATCAGGATCGACTCTACCACCGGAATCGTCGCCGATGGGGCGAAATTCAACTTCGAAGTGGTCGAGCCGGGAGCAACTTTTGCGGTGCGGCTGGAGGCAACCGTCAGGGGGTGGGACGGCAAGGAGGAGAATGCCTCGGAGTTTGAGTCAATCCTCTGCCGGATAAAAAGTCTCTGTGAAGCGGAGGGATTCTCCCTGGGCGCCATGACAACCCGGGGATTCGGTCGGCTCAAGCTGAAAAATGCGCGGCTGTTTCGCTACGACTTTCCCGCTGACGGGGCAGCCTGGTTTGCCTTTCTGGCGTCGGCGACGCCTCAGGAAGAGAACAGGCGGAATTTCAAGGTTGATCAAACAACTCCGACTCCGTCGGTATTTTCCATCTCCGCAAAACTTGCCATAAAAAGCTCCCTCATCATCGGGAGCGCTCCCGATACTCCCGATGCCCCTGACAAGAGTCATCTGCAGAGCAACGGGGCGCCGGTGCTCTCCGGGACCTCCCTGCGGGGGGCGATGAGGAGCCGGGCCGAACGGATAGCCGCGACGCTTGGTGGTGAGCAGGGGGTGGAACTGCTGAATGAGGTTTTCGGCTGGGTCGACCCGGACAATGGCAAAAAGGCGGTGCGCTCGACGCCGCTGAAAAGCAGAATCTCGATTGATGAATCCGTCATCAAGAACGTGGTCCCGGCGGTGCAGAGCCGTATCCGGATTGACCGCTTTACCGGCGGAGTGGCGCACGGAGCACTCTTTGACAGCATGCCGCTCTGGAACAGTGGAGAATCCGAGGTGTCGGTAAAGGTACGACTCGGGGACTTTACCCCCGGCGCGGACGACTGGATCGCCGGACTACTGCTGCAACTGCTCAAGGATCTCTGGAACGGCGACCTGCCGGTGGGAGGGGAGAAGAGCATCGGTCGGGGAGTGCTGGCAGGTAAGTCAGCTGAAGTTTCGTGGTGCGGCAGATCCGTCGGCATCGTTCAGAAGGGTGGCGAGACAGTCATCGATCCTGGGGGGCGTGACGAACTGAATCGACTGGCGGCGGCGTTCGCCGGGAAAATGGAGGGGTGCCGATGAGTGACAATCACTGGAAGATTGCAGGAATCCGCACGACAGCAGAGACGGGAAGCTGTACCCCCGGGGAAGCGGCAGGGATGATCGAGAGCCACGCGGCAGGGATTGTTGATGGCCATGCCGTCTGCTGGCTTCATCAGAGCGTGATGATCGGCCGGATTGAGGGTGGAAAGCTCTCCTTTCACGATGGGACCAGTGCGGCGAATATCCATGATCTCGTGGAACTGAGGCTGTTCGATGAAAGCGGGGAACTTTACCTCTGGAGGGTTGATGAGGGGTTTTGCTATCGGCTTCGAACCGACGGCAGCGGAGATGAGGCCAACGTTGTCGACACGCTTCAGCCTCTCTGGGGCACGAAGGTGCTCGGCGAGGGGAGCGGGTGGAGCAGCATCGCCGAGGATCGGGGCATCCGGCTGGAGGCGCCTTTCACCGGCCTGCGGCTCACCCCAACCCAGCGGCTCTCCCTGAAGTGCCGCAACTATATCGAGTTCAACGATCAGCAGCAGGCCGGCTTTGCCGATTGCCGGTTCACGGGATTTGATCTACCCGGAGGTGGAGCATGACAGGGATAATCACCATACAGCAGACAAAGAAGGGATTCGTCGCCGGCATTGAAGGGACCAAGCTTCAGCTGACCGAGTTCCGGGTTGAAGCAAGCGATGCCGGTAAAGAGTGTGAATATGAAGCGGAAAAGGGGCGTCTTGCCTCTCTGCATATTGCCGGGGAGAATCGAAGCAAGGTGAAGATCCCGCTTCCGGCCCAACAGCATGGCAGAAACGCAGCTTACGGCCAAGCTGCTCGCGGAAGCGGCTCCCGCCCGCAGACGGGCTACGGGGGCGAGAGGGGAAACACCGTTCAGAAGAGTCACCAAGCCGTCGCCACCGCCCCGTACAATTTTATCCCCCTTAACGACAGCGTTATTGCGCCGCCGGAACCATTCCCGGGTCTCGATCGTTTTGCCGACGGTCGCCATACCGGCCATATCGATCTGGAGATCGTTGCCAAGACCCCGCTTTTTATCCGCGGCATGACTCAAGACCCGAAGACAAAAACTTCGGAGTTCTTTACCGCCAGCGGAGTTCCCACCATACCGGGAAGTTCGCTGCGTGGCATGGTACGTCAGTTCTTCGAGATTGCAACCTGGAGTAAATTCGTCGGATTTTCCAACAGCCGCTACTATTTCCGGGCCTTTGCGGAAGTGGGCTATGCGACGGTTCTCAATGACCTGTACAAAGAGAGAACCAACGACACCCAGGCCGGATACCTGGTATACCACGACCAGAACAGAACATACTCCCTGCGACCCGCAAAGGAAGAGCACGGCGCGACATTCGTACCGGTAACGGATAAAGGCAGACCGGACCATATTGAGAAGCGGGGAAATAACTACCTGATTTATTCCGGAGCCATGCACGGGAAAAAAAATAACTGGCTGATTAACCCTCCCGATTCCGGAGCTGGACTGATCCCTCTTGCCGAGGAAGATATTCATGATTACAGCAGCGACAGCGCCCGAAAGGCAAAGATCAACCTGCTGAAGGAACTTAAAGAAAACCCGCGGAAGTACCCTGAAGGCATCCCCTGCTTCTACTCTTCCTACACCGACGAGATCGGCCAGAAACGCCACGCCTTCGGCCATACCCGGTTCTTCAGGGTGCCGTACACCAATGCGGTGGGAGCCAGGGTTCCCAAGGAACTGCAGGGGGATGCTCCGGATATTCCGGAGACCGTATTTGGCAAGCTGGGATCGTGGGCCGGACGGGTTTCGTTCGAAGACGCGCCCCTGGTTTCCGACCTGAAAGCGGCGCTCCATCCCGAAACCGTGCTCAAGGTCCTCTCCACACCCCGGCCGACGACCGTTCAACATTATCTGGAACAGCCCCCTGGCTCCAAACTTACCCACTGGGACACGGATGGAGGCAAGATAAGTGGTTATAAATGCTACTGGCACAAGGACGGAGCCGTCGAACACTCTCTCTGGGAAGAGGCCAGAATCCGGTTCGGCAGCAAAAATGATCTGAAAGATTTTTTCCAACGCAGCGGCATTAGCTATGATCAGCATGCTTATAATTTTGAGGAGGAAAAGGATGTTCTCTATCTCATCGGACCTTTCCGCACTCTTCCGGAAGGGAAGTTCAAGGAGACGATGAAGCAGTACCTGCTATCCGGGGATAAGGTGCAGAATCCGCTGGTTCGACCGGTGAGCGAAGGGAGCAGGTTCACGGGGAGGATGAGGTTTGACAACCTTTCGGGGATTGAACTGGGGGCGTTGCTCTTTGTCCTGAAGCTTCCCGACGGCTGCTGTCACAAGCTCGGGATGGGGAAGCCGCTGGGGATGGGGAGTGTGGAGATTACACCGAAACTGGTGCTGTCCCGCAGAAATGAAAGGTATGCATCCCTGTTTGACGCATCGGGATGGAATCTTGGCGAGTATCCGGCGGCAACTGAAGAGTATGTAAAAACGTTTGAGACGTTCATGGTCTCAAGTGGAGCCCTCCCCAAGAGTTGCGGCAGCCTCTGGGACTCTTCCCGGATGAAGACGTTTCGTACGATGCTGTCGTTCCCCAAGGGGAAAGGTGCAGTCTGGAATGAAAAGCGGGAGTACATGCCGCTTACCGGGTTCAAGAGGCGCCCTCTCCTTCCAACTCCCACGGAGTTGGCGACATGATCACCATCGACATCTCGGCGCTGTATGCGGAATCGGGAACGGCAAAACTCAGCCTGCTGGCCGAGTACGAAGCCGCAGTTATCCGTTTGGCGGGGGATGGCGGCGACGTGACTCTCACCGGCGCCGGACCGGTCTGGCTGTATTTGAGGCTTGCCCATGCCCTGCACGGCAAGGTCCGGAATCTGCGCTACCGCTGTCCGGTAACCGGCGACGTGGTCATTTTTGATCACAATCCGTATTGAAACCTTGAACAACAAACGCCGGCTCTCCCTTTTCCAAGGGGGAACCGGCGTTCAATTGCCACAGAGTAAAGAGCTGCAAAGGTGACTCAAAGTTCGTGGGAGATGACCCGCGCCACCGCCATCATCAGCCGGTCCAGGTTCCACCCTTCCGCCGCACTGAACGGGATGATCCGGGCGGGATCGACGCTGAAGCAGTTCGCCGCTTCCTGAACCTTCAGGGAGATGTTTCGCTCCTGTTCCGCCGTCGGCATGAAGGGAGATCTCCGGTTCACCGGTTCGACCTTGTCGCAGTAGTTGAGCCCGATGACCACCCGCCCCCGCGACTCCTTCAGCAGCGAGTCGAACAACTGGCAATCGATGCTGTAATCCCGCTGATCGGCGCGGAGCAGGTAGACGACGCAGTCGGTCTTTGCCAGGAAATCGCGATACCAGCCAAGGTACTCCCTGTCCGCTGCAACCGACTCCCCCACGCCGGGGAGATCTCCCAGAGAGAAGAAATCCTCTTCCCCATCCCGCAGCATGAAGTCCGCGCAGTAGAGCTCCTTGGTGCATGATCTGGTCGCGTCGGTGGCGAAGAGCTCCTTGCCGATGATGCTGTTGATCGTGGTGGATTTTCCGTAGCCGGTCTTGCCGATGAAGATGCACTGAAGGTCGTGAGACGTCTTCTCACCCCGGTGCCATCTTCTCCGGTCAAGCTTTTGCACGGTGTGGCCGTTCAGGAAGTCGAGACTCCTGAAACGGTTCGTCAGTATTCCTATCGGGGCCTGATGCAGCACATGTACGCTGATTCCCATATCGTTACCCTCCTTTCAGTCACGGTTATCCTGTTACCAGTTCCACGGCCATACGCCCCAGTTCGCGATGCTCCTCAGCGCGGCTTTCGCCATATTTTTTAACGGAGCGGGAATCGGCAACGGGTCGATCGTCACATCAATGAGGAAATCAACAAACCCGTTCCGTGACTCCTCCTTGGCCCGGGGGGAGAGATTCTCTTTCTCAACAACCGCTGCGAAGGTGATCTTCTTTTCCCTCGGCAGCGCATGAACGACTTCATCGACGAGCCTGGTCAGGTTATACTTCTCTCCGGCCGAGACCGGGATGACCTTTGATTCCGGGTAACCGAAAAATTCCGCCACATACTGCTGCTTTTTCAGGATATTGAGAATCTGTGTTTTTCCCGGCTCCCGACCGGTCAGGTTCCATTCCCGGAACGGCTCGATCTTGTCGCACTGATTGATAATGAAGAAGAGCGGTTTCCCCTGATCCAGGTGCGGCTTGACGACGTTTCGGTAGAAGAGTTCGTCCGAAGTAAACGCCCTGTCATCCGCCTTGAGGACCCAAAGTACGACATCGAGTTCGGGGAGGAGCGACCGGTAGAGGTCCGCGTACTCCTTGTCACGGTCCGCTCTTTCGCCGACGCCGGGTACGTCAACAAGCTTTATCCCCTTGCTGTTCACGTTGAGGAAGATCTCTTGCGGGTTCCTGGTGCAGGCGGCAACATCGTCGACCAGACAGACATCTTTCCCGAAAAGCGCGTTGCAGAGGCTTGACTTGCCTGCTCCCGTCTTGCCGAAAAAACCGATGCGCGGCTCGTAGTTGAGGGCGTTGTCGATCTTGCCGGTTATCCTGCTTTTCATCTCATCGGATACCGTAATCCCCATTTTTCCCATCTCATCGAACAGTTTGCCAAAATCGTTCATGGTCTCTCTCCTTTCAGGTATGCCGCTTCCGGCGGTTTCTTGTTCATGTTATCGCGAGACGTCGTGTTTACCGTCTGCTCTCAAGAAGACATGGAACGGAACCGGAAGTTTTTCATTTATTTCTTCTCCAAGGGGAAAAGGGTGGCCGTTGGAGAGATCCACGACCACGCGCCGGGGTGTACGGCGCTGAGTGGTAAATTTTTTCAGAGAAAAAATGTGGCGTGCAGCTTCGGCGTTGTCCGGTTTGATACCTGCAGGATCGTCCAAATCCTACATTGTCCCCTCATCCGGCCTACGGCCACCTTCTCCCGGGAGAGAAGGAATCATCTAAATACTCTTCTCACCTGAAAGCCACAAGTAGCGTCCCTTCTCCCCGGGGGAGAACGGCACACTCAGCGCCGTCACACCCTCACCGCGCAAGGTCACCGTCTCACCCTGCTTGCTCACAACCGTTCTCGGAGTATCTACATATACTACCGCCATAACAAGCCTCCTATAATGTCGATCCCGACTAAAGAGACATGGCACGGAACCGAATGTTTTCCATTTCACTCCTTCATCGAAATGAGGAGGTGGGCGAAATGTTCCGTCTCCACGTATCGATTGTAGTAACAGCACTGCACGATAAATTTTACAGCCGGTGAAAATAATACCGGACAGTGCCGTTAACTCCGGATGGATGTCACAAGCGATAAGGAGAACGGTCATGACGGCATATTACTTTCTGCGAAAAGATTTCGAGGAACTGGCGCGGCAAATACTGGCAATTGACGGGCGGATCAGAGAAATCGGCCATGAAATGGGGGCAAGCTGCGAGGAGGGAGCGGAAACCTACCACGACAATTTCGCCTACGAAGATGGCGAGCGGCAGCAGCATATGTGGTCACACCGGCTCCAAGAACTCGTGAACATCAAAAACCTCGCCCGGATTGTCTCGTCCCAGCGGGAACCGGAACGGGTCTCCATCGGTTGCTCGGTGACGGTGCTGGACCTCGACGCCGATGCGGAGAAAGAGTTTGCCATTGGGAGTTACATGAACTACCGTGACGATGTCGTTTCCTATGCGGCGCCGCTTGCCCGGCTCCTCATGGGAGGTACGGTGGGCGACTGCCGGGTCGGGATAATCGCGGGAAAGGAGAGACATTTTGAAATCATTTCCATCGGAAACAGCCGGTAGCACCCTGGCGCTTCATGGCGGCGAACCACTGCTGACCGCAACCATGCCCCATTTCACCTGGCCCCCCCCGGTCGAGGGGCTTGCCGGAAAACTCGCCTCGTATGTTGATTCCGGCTTGCCGCTTTCCATCGTGGGTAGGAGCGGCGTATTCGAGGAGCTTGAAGATCGCCTTGCCGCCCTGATGAAGGTACGGTACGCAATTCTCATGAGCTCGGGGACGATGGGGCTCTACTCGGCGTTTTTCGCGCTGGATCTCTGTCCGGGGGATGAAGTCATCTCCACGGTCTACTCGTTTCACGCAACGACTACTCCGCTGCTTCATCTCGGGGTGCGGATCGTTTTTTGCGACGTGGAACCGGACACGGGGAATATCGATCCGGAAAAAATCGAAGCATTGATTACCGACAGGACAAAGGCGATCGTAACCAATCATATGTGGGGACATCCGGTTGACTGCCGGGCCATTCGCGCTCTCTGCCACAGGCATGGGCTGGCCTGGGTGGAAGATTGCTCCCACGCCCATTTCGCCCGGTACGAAGGGGAGTTCGTGGGAGGATTCGGTGATGTCTCGGTCTTCAGCCTCCAGGGAAATAAGCTGTTGACCGGCGGTGAAGGGGGGGTCCTTTTGACCGATTCCGAAGAAATTCATGACCGCGCCACACTCCTCGGACACTCCCTGAAGCGCTCGGAACAGTGCGTGAAAAATCCGCGCTGGAAGGAGATCCTCCGGACCGGCTTCGGGCTGAAGTTCAGGATGCACCCCCTTGCCGCGGTTATGGTCCTTCACCTTCTCAATAACTGCTGCTTCGACTGGATCCGCCAGCGGGGAGAAACCCTGGACTATTTTACCCGCAAGCTTGAGGAGACCGGGTTTGTCCGGGGAATGGCGCGTCGAAGGTATGTCACCAGCATGGGAGCGCACTACGGCTTCAAGCCACGGATCGATTTCAGACGACTGGGAGTTGCGAAGGAGTGGCTGGTCGCGGCGCTGCAGGCCGAAGGGCTCGACGTGGACCTGCCGGGTTCCCCACCCTTTCATCGCCTCCCCATCTTTACCGATCCCGGCTTTCAGGTGGGCGACTTCGTCAAGCAGACAATCGATCCGGAAGCATTTCCCGGCGCGGACAGCTACTACGCCGGTATCGTTTCCCTGCCGACCTTCACGTTTCCATCCGACAGACCGCTTATCGACGCCTATGTGGCGGCCTTTCAGAAACTGTTTCATCACCTTCAGGAGAGACCGAGATGAAATGGGAATTCGCCGAGACCGATGACATTCACGCGGTGGTGTCGCTCTACAGGGAAGTTTTCAATGAAGAGCTCTCTCCCGAAGAGCTCGCCTCGCGCTCAAGAGGGAAAAAACTCCACTACTATCTGCTGAAAAACAACGGAGAATCCGCAGGGTTTGCGGTTTTTCTCGGCTCCGGCGAGCAGGTGGAGATGTGGCAGGCGGGAGTCGTCCCGGCGCTCCGTAACAGGCATGGGGGTGATTACCTCATCAGCCAGTCGAAAGCCGCCATGACCGGGGAAGGGTATTCCGTACTGACGGTCTCTACCTTCAACCGGTGGGATACGATGCTGAGACTGCTGATCCGGAACGGTTTCCGGATCGTCCGGACCGAATACAGTGAACGCTGGAACGATCTGAAGATTGAGCTGCAGATAGAGATGCGGATAAAACGGGAAATCAGATATGCGGTGACTGAAAAGTGCAATTTCGACTGCCTCTTCTGCCACAATGAAGGGCTTGGCCATGGGGTGAGAAAGAACCGGAACAATGGAGAGATCCTGAATATTCTGGCCGAAGCGGTCACCATGGGATACACGGATATCACACTCACCGGCGGAGAACCGCTCTACGGGGATAAAAAACGGCTGTACGGATTGCTGCAGGGACTCGGCGCACTCCCCGCACCGCCGGATATAACTCTGGTGACCAACGGCTCCCTCCTCAATGAGGAAGATGTGGAACGGATGAAGGAGTATCCCGGCGCGTTCAAACTGCATGTCTCTCTTCATGCCGCCGATCCCGACAGTTTCGCCTTCATAACCCGTCAGCCTTCAGCGCTGTTTCAGGTCGTCAAGGCCAATATCCGGAGAGCAAGTGACGCCGGGCTGGTGGTAAAGGTCAACTGCGTCCTGCTGAAGGGAATCAACCATGACCGGATACCGGAGTGCATCGAAACTGCCCGTGACATGGGCGCCGGCGCCATCAAGTTCCTCGAACTCCTCGTCCTCCCCGACTCCGCCGACGATTACGGCATGTATTACGTCAGCGGCGCCATCAGAAAGGATCTCACCCCTATCGCCACGCGCCTGAAATCATCAAATATGAGGAGAGAACTGTATCGATTGAACAGTGATCACCGGTTTACCATAGAGCTGCAGAAACTCACCTGCGCACTGGGGTGCAGCCACTGCCGCGAGCTGCGGGACAGAACCTTCAGCAGCGACATGAGCTATCACCCCTGCCTGGTGAGGGACAAACAGCATTACCCCATACGGGACGCCGCGTCTCTGGCGGAGGGATTTCGCAACGGCGACAGGATCATCGACGGTTATGCGTTCCGCTTCAAGGATTCAAGCCCTACATTGATCAAGCAGGAAGAGTTCGTCGCCGGGAAAAAGGAGTTTTACTTCAGGATCGACAACCCCGATATGGTGAGAGGGTTTCTCCTGGAGAACGGGTTTTCCCTGGAGAGGATGAACGGCTATCACCTTGAGCATTACCGTCCGAGGCGCCGTTCCGGGGAATGGGACCGGTTTGAACGGATTCTTAAAATCGGCTGGGACAGTCATGATCAGAGCAAGACCGGGCTGATCTTTACCGATCATGCCTACAGAGCGGATCCCGAGTTCGGCATGGAGGTTGTCTCCCGCTATCTCGACGGAAGCGGGCCGATGAATTTTCCGACGGCTGACGCCGCGCGCCGCTTCCTCGACAGACTCGATTTCGAGCCATACCTTACGATTGATCTGACATTGGAGGCCTACCGGCACGGTCAGTATGGATCGGTGAATCTTTCCAGCGACCGGTACAAGCCGACCCTGAAGATGTCGGGAGAAGAGCATGAAATGCGCCACTTGATGAGCCTTCTGGAGAAATATGGCGGAGAGATGGCGCCTCTGCTGATTCCTTTTGCGCAGTACATGTGCGAAGCTTGAAAGCTAAAACCTCCGCTGGATTAATGGTAATTAAAGGGGAGGAGCGCCAGCACTCCATTTACCCGGTCAGGCGAGGGTGATTGCAGGATGATTTCAACCCTCCGGAGGATCGGAGCGGCCGCCGGCAGCTCCAGACAGGCTGCCTGCAAGGTTTTCAGGGCGTACTCGCCATAATTTGTACCGTCGCAATAGTCGGCGTCAATGCAGCAATCCGCCACGGCGGCAATGATGGCGGCAATCAGGAGAAGGGTGGCGCCATGAGCTCCGTCTTGCGCAATCTGAATCCCCCTGTCGAACCACTGCTTTGCGATCTCTGCGCCGGCATCCGGATCGGCATGCTCATGAAAGGCAAATAGCGCCCGATAAAGGTTGATCAGCTCCCACGGATGCTGAAGACCATCCTGCCACTCCTTCTGATGCGAAAGGTACCGCTTGCGCTCTTCACCCAGTTCACCCCGGAACCAGAGTGCTCGCACCAGAAGGTGATGATGGTACTGGTTTGTCATGAAGTCGGCCGTCGCCAGACAATCCACCGCGGAGTCCGGCGTCCCCAGCAGGAGTTCGAACGTATCCTGAAAGCTGTCAGAATCGGCATCCATGGCGTTGATTGCCCGGTAGATCGTTGTCTGATCAAGCTCCCCGGCCATGTCATCACCGGCAATGCCCTGCTTTTCGAACTCCGCAAGGGCCGCCACGAAGTTGACCTCCGCCTCGATCCGCTCTCCCGCCATGCTGAGGCATTGTCCGTAACTGCTGAGAATCTGTCCCCTGATTTGGGGGGTCAGGTAACTGAACGACGGATCGCGCACCATCATGGCGTTCCAGTTGCGGGCTTCCTCCCACCGGAAGAGATCATTAAGGTGGACGATGTAGTTCAGGTCGGCCGTCGCAACCAGCACGCGATCAATCGCAATGAGCCGACCCCGCTCTTCCCGAAAGAGGGCGAGCAGCTTTTCTCCGGCGCGGGGATCGCCGTCATGGTTGGCAGCCTGCATCCGGATGAGCACCCAGAGAAGCCTGATGGCCGGGGACGCCGTGCCGAGATCGACTATTTCCGCCACACCGGAGAGGATCTTGCGCAGTTTATTGAGATCCCGTTCCTTTGCGGCGTACCGACTTTCCAGCGCCTCAATCAGTTCCTTCTGCAGCGGCCTGTTATTCTCCATGACCTGCGCGGCTTCCCGCCGAACGGTCCCGGAGAGTTTCGTGCCGTAACAGTCGGAAAGAATATCAAGAAGATCGTCCACGTTCCGCAATTCCGCCAGGGAATCCAGCCGCATCAGTTTGGGCAGCAGAGATAGCGAAAGCGGAAAATAGCCCGGCCACGACGTGTAGCCTGACGCGGAGGCGATTTTTCTACAGATGTAGGTATGTTCGTGCACGGGCCAGGCGAGGAGATCCCCGTAGGGAATATATTCAAACTCCTTCCCTTCCCAAATCACGAGTTCAATATTCCAATGAATGAATCTCCTTGACCCTCCGAAACCAACCTCGTCGAGCATCCCCCTGAAGTAATCGGTCTGGCTGAACCTGTTGGCCATGCTGGAAAATTGCTCAAGATAAATCGTGACGTTATGTTTGATGGTCGTGGGAACAAGCAGCCAGCCGAGCAGTGTTTTAATTCCGGCTCTTACCAGATCGATATAGTGTGAATGGGCGCTCTCGCCTGGGGTGCTGATGGGGAGAACGAAAGGGAACGCCTTTTTGCATTTGAGAAGCGTGGTCAGCGCTTGTGCAATAGCTCCGTAATCATGGTCTCTGCTGAGATGGGTCTTGATGAGCGGAAGGAGCACGGGGTCGGGCTTGGAACCATTCCAGACAATTCCCGCAAGAACACCGGTATCCTGAGGCATCTGGGGAGAAACGATTCCCGGCCAACATTCATCGATATAAATGGATATTTCAGTGTCGGAACGAAACGATGCGTCGGCGGCCTGCTTCCCCGCGGAATGCAATTTCCCCAACAGTTCACCGAGTCTGTTTTGAACCGGCGCGGTAACCACGGTTTTCTTTTGTGGAGCGATAGGGTTTATTGCCGGACCCTCCGGAGTCGGTGCATATTTAGCTTCAAAGAGCCAACTGTTGAACCCCATGTCAAAATTCAAAAATATCTCGACCTGAACCTCTTCGCCGGGAGTTATCCGTACTCCCTCAGGGACGACCTTCTCTCTGAGGCGAATGATATGGGTAAATTCGGCATGTTCCAGAAGGTAAAAAGGTACTTCTCTTCTCAACACCCTTACGGTCCAGACCCGGCCTCTCAGGGCGCACTTGACTTCTTCGCGTTCTTCTTTCGTATTCAGATGAGGTATTGAAAAAAGCTGCATGATGTTTACGCCTTCAATCTATCCGAGACCTGCCGGAGTGGATAAAAAATCAGAGAATTTCGAAGCAGCCGAGTTCTTGCCGCCCAGACCGGCGTCACAGGCCAACGTCAACTTGGTCTGACCTCACTATTCTTTCATTCAACTCTTACGGCCCGCTTGGTTTCCAAGTGGGCCGTTCTGTTGTGGTTTCAATTCCTTATAGGTATTCTATTCGACTCTTACAACAATTTCGGTAGTCAAAGGTATTATCGGCTGGCTTGGTTTCAAAAAAACCGATGCAAGTGGTCCGAGAGATTACAAGATTTTGAATTAATTGCAATCTTTAAGTGATAGACCAACTCCCGCCCTCAAGCACTCCTCCCCCCACGGTTTCCCCTGCACGACTACATCTTGTCACGTGGAAGCCAGGCGCCAATCTTCTTTGAATAAATAATTCTCGACTTTTGTCCCAACATAGCGCAGCATTATGTTTGATGTTGGTACAAATACGGGGGTGTTTATGCCGGCACGTAAGAAAGATGATAGTGTTTTCAAGATGCTGCAAGCGGAGCAGGAGCGTTGTGTTCGAGTCGTTGAAAAAATCCGGGGGGAAATTGAAAAACTCCCCAAAGGCTCTCTTGGTCAGAGAAAAGTAAAGAGCGCCGACAAGGAGTACATTTACCCCTGCCTGCGCTATCGGAAAGGTTCAAGCGTCCTGTTCGAGCATCTTTCCGCTGAAAAAGCAGAAGAACTCAAGCCGCTGCTGGAAAAACGAAAAAAACTTGCATCCGACCTGAAAGTCAATAAACGTCGGATTGTGACTCTTAATTCGATTCTCCAGAAGGGATAACCACGTGGAGCTTACTTTTTCTCATAGCCCCTTTGTTCCTCCGGTGACTACCCTCCTTTCAGAGTTGAGTCGCATAGGTTTTTTTGCTCATGGCCTGCTGATCGGGAGTTGGCCGATGATCATATTTGCTGATCATTATACGTTATCTTATGGCCTGGCAACGGATGACATTGATTTTGCAGTTGAAAACATCATCAAGCTTCCTGAAAAGCGTACTGACACGATTCCTGAAGTGCTGGAGCGCCTGGGATATACGCCGCTACATGACTATTCCGGTATCGAGACATATATCCATGGCAGCTTTGAGGTTGAGTTCATAACCCATCGCCGTGGCGGCAATACGCCACCATCCGTAATCATCCCTCCTTGGAAAGTCTCGGCTCAGCCCCTTCCGTTCATTGACCTGCTCTTTATCCGTCCGGTAACAGTAACTATCGAAAATTTCGGCATTCGCATTCCATCACCAGAAACACTCGTTATTCATAAACTGATTATCGCACAGCGCCGGACTGGTCGAGACAAAGTGCTGAAAAAAGAAAAAGACCTGCAACAATGCTCTGCTCTGGGAGAGGCGCTCCGGTCGGAAGAGGTTGCGAGAATTTTGCTTGAGTACAGGATGTCAAAAGAGGTCAAAAAATCCATCCGTCTATCGATGAATGAGGCGGAAATCAGCCTGCCGGGGTGGACGTGATTACATGAATATGTACAGGTAGTTAGGTCATTTTGTTCGGTGCGCCGAACTTTCGGGTTTACTCCCAAAAACTCGCGTAAAAACGAATAATGAGCTATCCCCATTGGTTGGCTCCCCCCTTCTCCTTCAACGCCTCCAGCAGGCGCCCGCTCCGTCTCTTGTCGTCCCGTTACAAATGTCTGAATGTCAAACCTGACACCTCCCCTCCCATAAAAAAAGAAGAGGCCGCGATAGACCTCTTCTTCTCCGTTACAGAAGTGGTATCCATTCCATCTTAATCACCTCCTTTCCAGTACCCTGTCCAGCTTAAAGTTTCGGTATCCGCCGTACAGGTTATCGTTCCCCCCCCAAAACTTGTCGTTCAATAAGTCTCTTGTTCCCAAGCTCCGGCTTGGGGAGCCGTACAGGTTATCTTTCCCCCCAAAAGCTTGTCGTCCCCGAATGATTCTATCGGGGGACACGGTTTGGCTCACCATATTCGCGATAACCCCCTCGGGAATGACAATTTTTGTGTACTGAATATTTACCATAGTGCGAATATTCCTTATCGCTATTCTATTCCTACAGGCATCATGTAGGGGCACGGCGCGCCGTGCCCCTACGGATTTCAATTCCTTATAGGTATTCTATTCGACTCTTACTTCGTGGCCACCGGGCTGAATGGGCACAACTGGACCCAGATTGTTTCAATCCCTATAGGTATTCTATTCAACTCTTACTACTTCAGAGTAACCACCATCAGGATACAACACTCTGTGGTTTCAATTCCTTATAGGTATTCTATTCGACTCTTACATTCAATTTGGAGTAGCATTACAACAGAAGGAATTCCTAGGTTTCAATTCCTTATAGGTATTCTATTCGACTCTTACGGGAGAGGAATACCATCACGGGCGGTGACTAACCCTACTTTGTTTCAATTCCTTATAGGTATTCTATTCGACTCTTACTAGAACGTATTACCCTGACTGACGACACAGACCGCCTATTGGGACTCGACGACCGGGAAAATGAACACATACGCCATCGTTCAGTTCGCGACACGACCAGAGAAGGAAATTGTGTTCAGGTTCCTGCTGGAGTATTTTGGATACGAGATGGACGAGAAAGGCGAGATCAAGCGAAAATGAAGACGAACGACAAAACACACCATCCGGAACTTGTGGAACTACGGGACACCGTAGCGTCGCAACTTGGCAAGCAGGGAGTGGTCATCCTACCTCCCATGGACATAGAGATGTCCTCGCAACTTCTCTTGGCGCTGGGATTCCATGCGCAGTGCTGCGTTCTTGACCCTTGGTACAACAAAGGGGTCGGTGGCGTGCGCGACGACTACGACGAGTATCTGCCGCAACTCCTGCGGTGCGTCGCACCGCTGTCAGATCATGTTTTCCTGTGGGGTTTTCCCGAAATCGTTGCACGATTTGTTCGGATACTTCCTGAACCATTGACCCTCAAATGCTGGTTGACGTGGTTCTACAAGAACTCGCCATCTCGCATACGCGGCTGGAGGTCTGCACAGATGACGTGCCTGCACCTTACGACCCCCGGCGCAGTGATGCACGTTGAAAACTTCCTCAATGACGTGCAGCGGGAAAAGATGCAACAGGGCAAACTGCTATACATTCCTGGGCCGCCCAGCGTGATAGAAGAGTCCCTATTGTGCGGATTTGTTGGGAGGAATGAACAGACCGGACACCCGTCGCAAAAGCCCCTTTCGGTGATCGAGAAGA
Source organism: uncultured Desulfuromonadales bacterium (assembly GCA_903929485.1). Lineage (GTDB taxonomy): Bacteria > Desulfobacterota > Desulfuromonadia > Geobacterales > CAIOGM01 > CAIOGM01. The sequence continues at coordinate 86 of CAIYUY010000112.1, read as the reverse complement.
CGCTCCTCATGGCCACTGCGCGTGGCGAACTCGCCATTGACCTCATGAGCGGATCAGGCACAACCGGCGAAGCGTGTATGGCAAAT
>CAIYUY010000111.1 GCA_903929485.1 uncultured Desulfuromonadales bacterium | reverse complement strand
ATAGTCGGCAGCCACATTCAACGGTCCGATTACCGCATCCAGCGTGCTGTTCACTCCCCCGATGATTTTTCGGAAGTCCCCCTGGTGTTTTGAGGCGTCGGCGCGGCTGCTCAGTTTTCCTTCCACCGCGGCCATGGAAAGGGTCGTCGCATCGGCGATAAGGGCATTGACGGCATCGATGGCGCCGTTAAGGTTATTCTTGATCCCGTTGAAGTCACCGTTATAGCTGTCGGTTATTTTAGGCGGGATGTCACCCTTGCTGATCCTGTCCACATACTCCGCGGCTACCTTCAGCGGACCGATAACCGCATCCAGAGTCCGGTTCACCCCCTGGACTATTTTCCGGAAATCACCCTGGTGTTTGCCGGCATCGGCGCGCGTCGCCAGTTTCCCTTCCACGGCAGCCTTGGAAAGAAAATTCGCATCGGCGACAAGGGCATTGACGGCATCGATGGCGCCGTTAAGGTTATTCTTGATCTCGTTGAAGTCACCGTCATAGCTGTCGGTGATTTTAAGCGGGATGTCACCCTTGCTGATCCTGTCAACATACTTGGCGGCGACATTCAGCGGACCGATAACCGCATCCAGCGTCCGGTTCACCCCCTGAACTATTTTCCGGAAATCACCCTGGTGCTTGGCGGCGTCGGCGCGCGTCGCCAGTTTCCCTTCCACGGCGGCATTGGAAAGAAAATTCGCATCGGTAACAAGCGCATTGACGGCATCGATAGCGCCGTTAAGGTTATTCTTTATTTCGTTGAAGTCACCATTGTAGCTGTCGGTGATTTTAGGCGGGATGTCCCCCTTGCTGATCCTGTCGACATAGTCGGCTGCAACATTTAGCGGTCCGATAACTGCATCCAGAGTCCGGTTCACCCCCTGGACTATTTTCCGGAAATCACCCTGGTGTTTGCCGGCATCGGCGCGTGTCGCCAGTTTCCCCGCCACCGCGGCCAGGGAAAGAGAATCGGCATCGGCGACAAGCGCATTGACGGCATCGATGGCGCCGTTAAGGTTGTTCTTGATCTCGTTGAAGTTACCGTTATAGCTGTCGGTGATTCTGGGAGGGATGTCCCCCTTGCTGATCCTGTCAACATACTCGGCAGCCACATTCAGCGGGCCGATCACCGCATCCAGCGTCCGGTTCACCCCCTGAATTATTTTTCGGAAATCACCCTGGTGCTTATCAGCTTCGGCGCGTGTTGCAAGTTTTCCCTCCACGGCAGCTTTGGAAAGCATGTCGGCGTCAGATGCAAGAGCAGTGATGTTGTTTTTAACCAGTACGAGCCACTCATGGATTTGATCATTATCAGACGCCTTGGCAATCTCAGCGGTCAAATCACCATTGGCTATTTTATTCATATACTCTATCAAGCCGGTTAACCACCCCTGTACTCCGTTTATAGCTTCCTTCATCTCCCGGTGATCGCCGTAGCATTCCACCTCCACCTTTTCGCGCAGGTCTCCGCCTCTTATCTGTCTCAAAATCCGGTTCCCCTCGCCTATGGGGATCAGTATGGCATCCAGCATGACGTTTGCACCTTGGATGACTTCGGCGTAAGCGCCTTTGAACTGCTCAGGCTTGCCGCGCTCGGAGAGTCGGCCATTGCGGGACGCCTCGGTCAATCTCTGAAACTCATCCTGAAATCCACGCAGTACCAGGGCGATGTTGTTGATATTTTGTTTCATCGCTTCATGGTCGCCCCGGTAATTCCGGGTAATCAGTTCATCGATCTTGCCGTTTGATACTTGAGCCAGGATGCGGTTCCCTTCGTTTATGGGGAGGAGAATGGCGTCAAGGGAATCGTTGAACCCGGTTATGACCTTGCGGAAGTCTCCCTGATGCCGGAGGGGGTCGGCCCGACCGGCGAGATTACCCTCCACGGCGGTCTGTGCCAGAGAGTCGGCATCGGTGACGAGGAGGTTGATGTTGTTTATGCAGTTATTCAGGTTCAGTTTGATCTCGTTGAAGTCGCCGTTGTAGTTCTCGGTGATTTGAGGGGGGATGTCCCCCTTGGAGATCCGGTCAACGTACTCGGCAGCCACGTTCAGGGGGCCGATGACGGCATCCAGGGTTTCGTTGATTCCAATTACCGTCTTCTTGAAATCCCCCTCATGGCGTGAAGCGTCGGCCCTTGTCGCCAGCTTGCCGGCTACGGCGGCCTGGGAGAGCATTCCGGTGTCGGTCACGAGCGCCCGTATCGCTTCAGCCATCCGGTGCATGGCCACCACCAGGCTATCGTCGTTTTTCCCCCTTATATCGATGTTCATGCCGAGATCGCCGGCGGCAATCTTGCGCGCCATGTGGACCACGTATCGAGGGTCACCGCCCAGTTGTCCCAGGATTATTTTTGTAATGAGCATGCCCAGCAGGGTGGCGAGAAACAGACCGATAGCCGACATGACGATCAGCATTTTCTCCGAGGAATTGGCCGTGCTCTCTGCTTTTATTGCCTCGTTTACTGAGTCTTTTTCATTCAAATCCACCATTTTGTCCAGCAACTCATCCACTATTTTGAATGACGGCTGCGCCTCACCGAAGGAAAGGGTCTCGGCTTCGGCGAGCTTTCCTTCCGCAACCAAAGCCATGATCTTTGTATGATACTTCTTCCACGACTCCCATGCTGGTACGAACTGTTTCCAGTCGGCATCCTCCTCCTTCGTCCGGGGGAGCGGTTCGTAACCTTTCCACCCCTTGTCGACTCTATCCCAGGCGTCCTTTAACCGTTTATCTCCATTTTCCCGATCCTCTTTTCCCAGTTGCAGAAAGCTTGTCCTTTCCTCGGCTCGAATGGCCGTCAGAGCTTCGTTGATCGTTTCAAGGGCCAGGAGACTGGGCAGTTGGTCCTTGGCAATAGTCGTTATGCTCCGGCTCATATTCCGCATGCCGTTGTAGCCGACGATACCGACCCCCGCGGTAAGGAGCGCCACCAGCAAAAAACCGCCCATCAGCTTGCTTGCCATCTTCAGATCGTAGAACCATTTCATTGTTAATCTCCTCTGCGTCGGCTTGAAAAATTGCATGGTCGGTTCCGGCCAAGCTGCTTGAGACCACGTTGGGGCGATCCGCGTATCGACCTTCTCGTTTTCGGTGGGGTGTGAAGCCGCGACCGGAAACAGGTGAATTATGACGCATTTTGGCAACAAAAAGCTATGAATGCAACATTTTTGACATATTTGCACCATAAGTTTTTTAAATCAACAATTTCAGGTGAAACGGGAGGTCAAAAGAGAGGTGTGGAGGCTTTCAACAGGTTTCTTGGGGTATATGGGGGAGTTTGACGGTGAATGTCGTCCCCTGGCCGACGACGCTTTCCACCAGGAGTTCCCCTTGGTGCTTATGGATGATCTCCGCGGAGATGCTGAGTCCCAGGCCGGTTCCCTTTCCCACATCCTTGGTCGTGAAGAATGGGTCGAAGATCCGCTTGAGAACCTCTTCCGGAATCCCTTTTCCGCTGTCACTCACCGAGGCATATACGAAGGCGCCATCATGCCGGCACTTCAGGAAAATCTCCCCCGGCGGTTCGATGGCCTGTCCGGCATTAACCAGCAGGTTCAGGAAAACCTGGTTCAGTTGGCCGTAGTTGCAGAGAACCTTGGGTGTAGATCCGTACTCTTTCCGGATGACGGCCACGTATTTCAATTCGTTGTTACAGATGTTCAGGGCGCTCTCCATGCAGAGATCCAGCGTTATCTCCTCCTTCTCCAGCGCATCAACCCGTGAAAAGTTTTTCAGGTCATGAACTATTTTCGTGACCCGCCTCGCTCCGCCCAATGACTCAGCGATCAGGTCGGCGCCGTCTTCCAAAATGGAGTCGATCTCCAGTTCAACCCTCCGGGCGGTGACGGCAGCCCGATTGCCGGATAATGAGTCGCTTTCGTCCAGATCCCGACGGAATCGGTCGAACCGGGTCATTTGATCAAAATACTCGGCCAAGGTTCGGAGGTTGCTGGAGATGAAGCCCAGTGGATTGTTGATCTCATGGGCGACACCGGCCGCCAGTTGGCCGATGGAGGCCATTTTTTCATTTTGCAGGAGCGCCTGATCCTTGAGGATGAGCTCTTCCCGGTGCTGGTGCAGCGCCTTGTTTTGTCTCTGAATCAGGGCGGTTCGGCCGGTCATTCCCAGCATGAGGGTCTGCAACAGCGCGGCGAAGAGGAGTCCCGCTACTCCCACTCCCCATGCCAGCCAGGGACGGTGCTGTTGCAGGTAAAGCTGGGTGGTGATGACGGAGAGCTCCCAGTTGCGATCACCCATGGAGAGCTCCCTGTTCCAGGTGGTCATTGGGGAAGATGCGGGGGGGGCCGCTTCCCGGGGGGAGGAGCTGTACAGTACGTCCCGATCCTTGGCCCCGCGGTGGTCAGTCACCTGAATCCGCAAGCCGGCCGGCACCTTGTCCCGGATGGCGATATCGATCAGTTCATCCACCTTGACCACCGCCACGGCAAAGCCCAGGAGGCGGGGTTTCACCTTGCCGTTCGTTGTCGGGATCTTCTCAACAGGCATGATCTCCAGCACCCCCACCCGCTCTTTCTTCTCTTGGACAAGTTTTATGGGGGCGGTTACCGCCATGTTATTGGAGGCGCGGGCGCGGTTGACGGCGGCGCGACGGATCGGCTCCGAATGAATATCAAACCCCACGGCCGGCTGGTTGTCGGCCAGTGGGACTATGTAGCGTACCGCCACATAGTCAGGGCGCGGCGCGGCCCGCACCAAGCGCATCAGGCTGTCGCGTTCGGTGATTTTAAATGGTCCCAAGGGGGAGAGTCCGCTCATCTTCCGTTCATATTCCGGTCGCTGTTCCAAGGTGACGAGATCGTTAAAGCCCAGAGCGAAGATGTCGTGATTGTCTTTCAGGGTGATTCCGGTGAATTGCTCGAACTGCCTGAAGGTGAACTCCGGCATCGCCTGGATGAAGTGATGCAGTGACGCCAGCACTTCCCGGTGTGTGATAAGGCGGTCGGAGATCAGCTTCGCCATGGCATCGCCATCGGTTTGGAGCCGGTTCTGCTGTTCGCTTCTTTCCCAATGGGCCGCGCCGTAAAAGGCCAGCAGGGTCATGGCCAGTGTCACCAGTAACGGCAGGACGATCTGTCGGCGCCGCTCGCTCCAGAGGGTATCCTCTCTGTTGAGCAGGCAGAGCGTGAGCGGCGCGAATACCAGCACCCCCATGGTGTCGCCCACATACCAGTTCCAGTAATTGAAGAGGAGTTCCGTACGGGCGATAATCCCGACAACGTATAACCCGGTGACGCCGAACAGTGGTGACAGCAGACAGGCCACCGCACCACCCCAGAACAGAAACCACAGTACGTCCTGCTCGCGTTCCAGACTTTTCCAGCCAGGCAGAAGGCGGGTCACCAGAAGGTATCCGGCCCATGCCTGCAGGGTGACTCCCGTGGCTATTACCGCGGCCACGGCCATGGCCGCCGGCGTCAGGCCGTTGAGATTCACGGACTGGGCCAGGTTCATGGTGAGCGAGCCGAGCCAGATTCCGGGCAAGGCCCGCCGTCCGAACCGGAGGACGGATCCCAGCGCCAGTCCGGCGGCTGGAAAAACGGGACTGGCGTACCCCGGCGGGATAGCCAGAGTGAGCCCCACCGCACCCACCAGGAGGTAAGCCGTGGCGATAAACGTTGTGAGCCGTAACGTTGAGGCGTTAAATTTCAATATTTTACTTCCCGGACTATTTTTTCGAAACTTTGGAAAAGAATTGGTTCATGGGCTCCCGTGGAGCCTTTCATGGTCTGTAGCGCCTGTTCGGTGGTGACTGCTTTGCGGTAACCACGCTCCGAAGTCAAGGCGGTGAATGAGTCACAGAGCGCCGCCAGTTGGACCCCCTTGGGAATGGCTTCACCGTTCAGGTGATCCGGGTACCCCTTGCCGTCATATCGTTCGTGATGATAATGCACCACGGAGAGGGTGGCGTTACTGAACCCTCCCATCCGGTTCAGGAAATCATATCCCATGGTGGCGTGCAGCTTCATCATCTGGTATTCGTGATGGGACAATGAACCCGCTGAGCCGCCCGGGTCGGAGTCGCCCAGGGCCATTCCCATATCCAGCAGCATCGCCCCAATTCCCACGTCCTCAAGGGGAGCGCCTATAATTTTCGGGAAAATTCTGGAGTGCATGAGCAAGGTAAGGGTCGCCACTTGCACACCGTGGACGATGTTGTAGGGGTTTACGGCGGCGACGGCCTTGAGCGCCGCCATGGCCTCCTTGTCGTGGGAGACAAACCAGTTGATCTGTTGGACCAGATTACGGCATCGCCCCACCTCCTTGACCTTGGGTGGAGATTCGATGACCTCTCCGGTGTAATCGGCGCAGATTTGAAAGAGTATTTTTCCTCTGCTCAAGCTCTTCAGATCCTTGCGTCCCAGGAGATTGGCCAGATTCTCCTCCTGGTACGCGGAGACCTCCTCCATGTCGCCGGTCCGGACGTAGATGAATTCTGATCGGCGCTGCAATCGTTCAAGGTCGTCCGCGGTCATCTGGCTGCCATGAGGTTTGTAGAGCATGTAGTTAGTGCCGCCGGTCTTGAGGTACACCGCTACATTGGGGAAAAGTTCGGGGGTTATGCCGTCGATGCTGATTTCTTTGTAATACTCTTCTGCCATCACTGCCTCCATCCTTTTATCATGGTAAGTTGTTGGTATGTTCCGGGGAGATTATCCTCGAGTGATTTTTTAAGGGCGTTACCCTGCCTCTTCGTAGTGGAAGTTCCCCTTCAGTCCGTCACGCACCGCTTGCAGCAATACCGGGTCGTCCCAAGGCTTCAGGAGTACGCAAAACGCCACCCCCGATCTGACTGCTTCCTGTGCGGAGTTCTTGTCCGCCTGGCCGGTGAGGATAATTCGGGGGATCCGGGGGGTAAGGGCTTTGGCCATGGTGAGAAAATCCGTGCCGGTCATATCCGGCATCCGCAGATCACTCAGAATCAGTCCTATCTCGTCGGCGCCTTGCAGAATGGCCAGCCCTTGGCTGCCGGTGGTTGCCATCAGCACTCGGTACGGCTCGCCGCGAAAGACCCGTTTCAGTGCTTTCAGGATGTTTTCTTCGTCATCGACGCAGAGGATCAGGATCGGTTGCCGCGTCGGGATACTGTTCCGGTTTTGCATCGTGGGCAATTTATTCATGCCGGTTCCTCCGAAGCGCGAGGCAGTTTGACGGTGAACGTTGTTCCTTGACCAACGATGCTCTCCACCAGAAGTTCGCCACGGTGTCTTTTGACAATTTCGTGGGAAATGCTGAGCCCCATGCCGGTCCCCTCGTTCATCTCCTTGGTTGTGAAAAAGGGGTCGAAGATCCGATCCAGAACCTGCTCGGGGATGCCGCTGCCGGTGTCGCTGATGGAGGCGTACACAAACGCGTTGTCATGTCGGCACTTGAGCATGATTTCTCCCCGAGTGACCATGGCCTGGCCGGCATTGACCAGCAGGTTGAGGAAAACCTGGTTCAATTGGCCGGGGTGACAGAGGACAATGGAACCAGGTTCGTACTCTTTCCCGATGACTGCCGCGTATTTCAACTCATTCTGGCAGATATTAAGGGCTTTCTCCATGCAGGTATCCAGAGAAACCGGTTGCATCTGGAGTGAATCCATTCGGGAAAAGCTCTTCATGTCCTGAATGATGGTCGTGACCCGCTCCGCTCCTTCAAGTGATTCCCTGATCAGATCGACGCCGTCCGCCAGAATCTCGTTCAGAGAGATTCTTTTCCTGTTGGTGGTCCCTTCAGGGTTTGGTTCATCTTTTTCATCCTCCTGCAGGAGCCGGCAGAACCGGGTGATCTCACTGAAATAGTCGGCCAGAGCCCTTAAGTTGCTGCTGATATACCCCAGGGGATTATTTATCTCGTGAGCTACTCCGGCGGTCAACTGTCCAAGGGAGATCATCTTCTCGTTATGCATGAGCGTCCGGTCTTTTTCCCGGCTCTTACTCACTTCGTCGGCCACCATCTCTTCCAGTTCCGCGTTGAAGGTCTCAAGCTGGTGTTGCTGGTTCAGCAGCAGTTCCTGAACCTTGGTCCGTTCAGCGACCTCCTGATTCAGGCATTCAGTGGTCTGTCGGAGCGGGTTGACGATGTTGGTGACGATGTTGTTGACCCTCAAGACCAGCTGCCGCCATTCACCCACGAAGAGTTCCGCGTTGGCCCGTTCGTCCAGTGCGCCGTCGGCCGCCGCTTGGAGGACCCGGGTGGCTTCGCTCAGGAGGTTATTCATGATGTCGATGCAGTTGTTCAGGTTGCTCTTCAGTACGTTGAAATCGCCGTGGTAGCTGTCGGTAATCTTTGTGGGAATGTCTCCCTTGGCGATTCGATCCAAATAGTTGGCGGCTACCCCCAGCGGCTGAGTCAAGCGGTCCAGAATTTCGTTCACGCTGCTGATCATCTTCTGATGGTAGCCGGAGTAACCGGTTATATCCGCGCGCACTGCCAGGTTTCCCAGGAGAGCGGCGTTACTGAGAAGATCAAGATCCACCCCCCGCATTTTGACCGCGGCAATGACGGCGTTGGCGCCGGTTTTGATCGGTTCGTAGTCACCCGGATACGTTCCCGTGATCTCGTCGGGTATCTTCCCGTCTCCCAGCATCTGGAGGCAGTGGGCCGCGGTCTGCAGGGGGCCGATGACGGTATCCAGGGTGGCGTTGACCCCGGTGACGATCTTACGGAAATCTCCCCGATGTCGGGTGACATCGGCCCGGATGGAGAGATTGCCTGCGATGGCGGCGTCCGTGAGCATGGATGAGTCGTTGCTCAGGAGACGGATGGTGGCCACCATCTTTTGCATGGCGGCCATGAGTAGGCCGATCTCGTCATCGGCCGTAACCCGGATTTCTACCTGAACATCGCCGTCGGCAATGGTGTCCGCCACGGCTATGGCCTGACGCAGTCGCTTGGTGAGGTTGCGAATGAAGATGGCGAAAATTGAGAGGATCGTGACGATGAACAGGGCGCTGATGACCATTGCCTCGACGTTCGAGCGGCGCAACATGAGGGTTGCGCGCCGTTCCATCCGGGAATTTTCCGCAACGGTGAGAAGGACGATTTCGTCGATTACCTTGCGATGAGCTTCATAGGCAGGGGAGAGGCTCTCTCGTACCACTCTTTCCGCGGCCGGGTGATTGCCCGCCGCCAAGGCAGGAAAAAACTCATTGAGCGCGGTGTCAAAGAAGAGCGTGGCAGGCTGATGCGATTGCTCCAGCAGGAGATTCCAGGTGGAGCCGGGTGGAAACAGTTGCGTCCAGTAGTCGTGCCGTTGGTCGTATTCCTGACGAAGTTTCAGAAAACGTTCCCGGTAGCGCTCTGATGGCGGGCTCTCTCTTTCAGCCAAGGCCTGAAGCACCACGAGATACGGCTCAAGGGTGTATTCCGGGGGTGGGAGGATGTCCGCCACCAGATCCTTCCCCCTGACAATCTCCTGGTACAGGGGGCCGTTGATTTTAACCTGATTGGTGGATTTCTGCATCATGGCGACGATAACAGCCGTCGTGGCGGCAATGAGGAGACAGGTCAAGATCAGCTTTGACTTGATGCTCAGGGATGAGCGGATTTCAATGGTCGGATCGTGCCGGTTCATGTGGTCAGCTCCGGAGTGCGGGGGAGTTTTATGGTAAACGTTGTCCCGTTACCGTCCGTGCTCTCCAGGGAGAGTTCCCCCCCGTGCCTCTTGATGATCTCATGGGAGATACTCAGTCCCAGGCCGGTCCCCTTCCCCTCCTCCTTGGTCGTGAAGAATGGGTCGAAGATCCGCTCCCGGACTTCTTCCGGTATCCCGCTCCCGTTATCGCTGACAGAGGCATAAACAAACTCCGCGTCATGCCGGCAGCTCAGTACTATCTCACCCGGCGGGGTGATGGCTTGGCTTGCATTGACCAGCAGGTTGAGGAAAACCTGGTTCAGTTGGCCGGGGTGGCAGAGTATCATTGGAGCTGGTTCATACTCTCTCCGGATGGCGGCCAGATACTTCAGCTCGTTGTGACAGATATTCAGGGCTCGCTCCATGCAGCTCTCCAACGACACCAACTGCATCGTAACTGCGTCCACCCTGGAAAAATTCTTAAGATCCAGGACGATATCCGTCACACGCTGCGCACCGTCCAGTGATTCCCTGATCAGATCGACACCATCCGCCATGATGTTTTCAATATCCAGCAAATTTCTGCTGTTTACGATGTTCTCCCTTCCGCCCGTTGACGGTTCCGCGGCGTCCGCACCCTCCCTGATCCGGTCGAACTCCACCACGTGGGCGAAATACTGGGACAGCACCCGCAGGTTGCTGGTGATATATCCCATGGGGTTATTGATTTCATGGGCTACCCCGGCAGCCAAGTGCCCCAGGGAGACCATTTTCTCATTATGCATGAGCGTCTGGTCCTTGTCTCGGTTCTTTTTCACTTCGTCGGCTACCCGCTCTTCAAGTTCCTCGTTCAGTATCTCAAGCAGTTTTTGCTGGTTAAGGAGCAGTTCCTGGGCCGTGCGGCGCTGGGTGACCTCCTGGCGGAGCAGTTCAGACTGCTCTTTCCCGGCGGCTTCGCTTTTTTTCCGTGCCGTGATGTCGCGGAGAATCCCCACGGCATGCCAGTGTCCGCTTATCCGGAAGCCGGCGAGGGAGATTTCCACGGGGAACTCTTCGCCGTTTCGGCGGAGGGCGGATAATTCGCGGATACGATTCATGGCGCTGCCGTCGCCGGTGCGGGCAAAATGATCGCCGGCGGCATGGTGGATGGCGCGATGTCGGAGAGGGGTCAGGAGTTCGTGGAGGCGCTTTCCCATGATCTCCGCAGCCGGGTAACCGAATATCCGCTCAGCCGCCGGGTTCCAGAAGATGACACGATCCTGGTCGTCCAGCAGCACGATGGCATCCTGAGCTACATTGCCGAAGGCTCGAAATTTCTGTTCACTTTCCGTAAGTTCTTCCACCAGGGCCTTGAGCCGTGTCTGTTCCTGTTCCAGGTGCGCCTCGGCGTCTGCTCGCCGCTCTTCCGTTGCGGTGAACTCCAGAGCATAACTCATGTCGGCGCAGATCTCCAGCAGCAGCTTTTCTTCGTCGGTGGAAAAGAAGTCACACTCCTGGGAATAGATGATCAGGCCGGCGATGCCGCCGCAGGGGAGCCGGACAGGAAACGCGGCGTTGGAGTTGAAGCCGCTATCGGCTGCCTGGACGCTCCAGGGCGCCATGAGGGGGTTGGCCGGGATATCGTTGCAGATGACCGGACGGTTCTCCCTGATGGCGGTTCCGGTGGGGCCACACCCCTGGGGAATGTGGTGAATGGTGGTCCGGACCGTGGCGAGATAGCCTCGCTCGTCACCAAACGAGGCCTCGGGTATGATCCACCCTTGCGCGTCGGCGACGCCGAACCAGGCCATCCTGAATTCCCCCACCTCAACCAGTATCCGGCAAATTTCCCGAAGCAGTCGCCGTCGATCCGGTTTGCGGGTAATGGCGCGATTGATGGAGCAAAGAACCCCATAGAGACGATTAATATGCCGAAGGCGGCGCGTCTCCTCTCCGTTGCGCTGAATTTCCGTCAGTTCCGGTTGCACTGAAAAATCCTTTGGTTAGCGTCGCAGGAGGCCACGTACCGCCTCCAGCAGTTCCTTGTCATCCCAGGGTTTGGCGAGAATGCGGTAGGCTCCCCCCTGATTAATGGCGTCAGAGGCCGCCTGGAGATCTGCATAGCCGGTGAGGATCATCCTGGGGACGCCGGGCGCCAGACTCTTGGCTGCCTCAAGAAAGACCGAGCCGCTCATTTCCGGCATTCGTTGATCACTGAGGATCAGGGCGATATTCCCGGTATTTTGGAGGATGTTCAGTCCTTCCTTGCCCGAGGTGGCGGTGAGCACCCTGAATGGTTCCCGGCGAAAGAGCCGTTTTAACGCCTTCAATATATTCTCTTCGTCATCTACGCAGAGAATATGAATTGTCTCTTGTGCCGGGGGCTCGTTGGGGTTTGGTGCGGTGACCGGCGTTTCCATGTTGATTCCTCCTGACGTGCTGGGTGGTTTGCCGTTTTCGTAGGGCAAAAAAAATAATCTGAAAAAGTAAGGTTGCGGCGGTCGGCTACGGTCAGGCTTTTTAAGCCCGATCAGGTTGGAAAAGCTGTTTTATCGGCTCTTCCTGAGCGGCTGCGCCGGCGCCAGTGATCTCTCCAGCGCCGCCAACTGCAAGGCGCAGCCGATGTCGGTGCAGATTCTCGTCACCAGCAGCTCTTCGGTAGTGGAAAAGAAGTCCTCCTCGATGGCATAGAGGGTGAGGGCGGCGATCTCCCCGGAGGAGAGGGGAACCGGGAAGCTGGCGCTGGCGGTGAAACCGCATCTGGCGGCCGGGACGCGCCAGGGAAGCAACGCGGGGTCTGTCAGGATATGGTTGCAGATGACGGGACGTTTTTCCCGGATGGCGCCACCGGTGGGACAGCGCCCCTCGGGGATGTCACGCATGGAGACCCTGATGGTTTTAATATACCCCTGAGTGTCGCCGAACATCGCCTGGGGCACGATCCACCCCTGGTCATCGGGGACGCCGAACCAAGCCATTCTGAATGAGCCGACTTCCACCAGTATCCGGCAGATTTCCTGCGGCAGTGGAGGTTGTCCCAGCTCAAGGGTAACGGCGCCATGTACGGCGTCATGCACCTCATTGAGTCGCGTGACGTAGCGGAGGCGCCGCAGTTGCTCGGTGTCGGTTCTGATCCCCGTGGCTCTGTTCATCTGCTTATCTCCGGGATGCGGGGGAGTTTGATCGTGAAGGTTGTCCCGGAGCCGGGAACGCTGTTCACCAGAATTTCTCCCCGGTGTCTCTTTATGATCTCATTGGAAATACTGAGCCCCAGGCCGGTTCCTTTTCCCACCTCCTTGGTGGTGAAAAAAGGGTCGAAGATTCTTGCCAGGACCGATTCAGGGATGCCGTTTCCGGTGTCGCTCACCGAGGCATAGACGAAGAGGTCATCATGCCGGCATCGGAGTACGATCTCCCCCGGCGCCGTCATGGACTGGGCGGCATTGACCAGCAGGTTGAGGAAGACCTGATTCAATTGGCCGGGGTGGCAAAGAATTTCCGGCCCCGGTTCGTACTCCTTGCGGATCTCCGCCACGTATTTCAACTCATTGTAACAGATTGTCAGGGCGCTCTCCAAGCAGGAAGAGAGCTGCACCGATTCCTGCTCCGGCGAATCCACCCGTGAAAAGTTCTTCAGATCCTGGACGATTTTCGTGACACGCACCGCGCCGTCCAATGACTCCTTGATGAGGTCGGCCCCGTCTTCAAATATCTGCTCTATTTCCAACGATTTCCGGCTCTTGGCGATCGTCTCCCGCACCGGTTGCGGGAGCTGGGAAAGCCCCTCTTCCCTCAGGGTGCAGTCAAATCGGACCACTTGGTCGAAGTATTCGGCAAGAGTGCGCAGATTGCTGGAGATAAACCCCATGGGATTGTTGATTTCATGGGCTACTCCCGCCGCCAGTTGGCCGACGGAGGCCATTTTTTCGCTCTGCATGAGGGTCTGATCCTTGTCACGGTTTTTCCGGACCTCGTCGGAAACCCGCTCTTCAAGCTGCAGGTTGAGTGTTTCAAGCTGCAGTTGCTGGTCCCGGAGCAGTTCCAGGGCCTTGCGGCGTTCCATAACCTCTTCTCGCAGATGTTCCGCCTGCTCCAGCAGGGTGGTCTCGGTTCGTTTACGTCGGGTTATGTCGATGAACGTCACCACCGCTCCCACCACCACCCCCTCCTCGATCTGGGGGATCGACCAGTACTCCGCCGGGAAATTCGTCCCGTCGTATCTCCAGAAAACCTCGTTATCCACGTGGCAGCCGCTGTTTTCATGGAATGCCTTGAAAATGCGGCACGTTTCCACGGGAAAGCTGCTCCCGTCCTCATGGGTGTGATGTATCAGGTCATGCATGTTCTTCCCCAGGAGCTCTTCCTGGGAACCATAGCCGATCATCCGGAGACAGGCGGGATTACAGAACGTGCAGCAGCCGTTGGTGTCGATGCCGTAGATTGCTTCACCCACGGCATTCAGGATCACCCTTGTTTTTGCTTCGCTCTCGCGCAGCCCCGCTGTCATGGTCTGAGCCAGTTCCAGCGCCCTGTTACGGGTCGTCAGGAGCGTTAAGGCGATATAGGTCAGCAGCATACTGGCCATGATCCCTCCGGCCAGCGCCGACAGGGAGCCGACCCGGTTGAATTCCCGGTCAAAGGAGGGGAGACTCCGGAAAACCAGGGTCCAGGTTCGGCCGAACTCCACAACCCGTATGCTTTTTGTCAATTTCGACCGGTAGCTTTCTGAGAGGGAGAGCTTCTCGCTGTACAGGCTGCTGAACATCAGCTTGTCCGGTCGGGGGTTCTCGCCGTCGAAAAGCTCAAAGGCGACATCTTTCGGCAGTTCTCCCAGGGTGCCGTAGATGAAATCCTTCATTCTGATGGGGCTGTAGATGAACCCCTTGATTGCTTCCCGCCGTCTTTGCCGGGTGTCGGTTGGGCGGCCTCGGTGGTAGAGAGGCAGGTACATGAGGAGGCCGATCTGTTTGTCCTTCTCCGTTTCCTGCAGGAGAATGATCCTGCTGGCGATGGTGGTGACCCCTTCGCTCAGGGCTTTCTCCATGGCCGACCGGCGGTTGGGCTCGGTATACATGTCATAGCCGAAAGCCCGTTCGTTGCGCCGGGTGAACGGCTCCAGGTAGATGATGGAGGTGTAAACCTGACGGTCTCCCCCGGGTTTGATGACATAATCCGGGAACCCTTCGGCTCGTATTTTTTTAACGGTTGTGGCCAGCTCTTCCGGTTTCAGCCAGGCGGAATAGCCTACCCCCAGGATGCCGGGGTGGTTTTGATCCAATTGCAGGGAGGCCACATACCGACGCCATTGGTCGCGCGTGACGTCGCCGGCGGCGTTAAACAGTCCTACTCCCCCCTTGAGCAGTTGTTCATGCTCGTGGAGTCGTTGATCGATGGCGTCGGTAATGACGGTGACTTTTCCGTCGAAGATGTTCCCGGCCTTCTGGCGGATACCGTTATCCAGCATTCGCCACATCCCCACCGTGGTTATGAGGCAGATGACCAGGACGGTCGCCGGCACTCTTTTGCCGGCCAGGGTTTTACCCCAAGAACTTTGCGCCGAGGCGGTCAGCTGTTTCCACACGCCCATGGCGCTCCTTCCTCACTTCCCTTCGTCTGCCCGGCGGCGCCGGTCATGGCTGATTCTTCGGACCGATGGACGAACTGAGCACGTGAACCGTTTCAGACATCTGGCCGCATCCGTGATAACGGTTAAGGGAGTCCAGATCGGTGTCGTTCAGTCGGGCGCCCCGGTCCACCAGGAGAACCCCCGTGCTGCTGTAGACGTTTCGTGATACAACCATCCCCATCCGGACCCGGGCAATGGTGAGCTCCTCCTCGGACATGTCGGCTGGGGGGGGCGGGTCCCGCAGTACCTGCATGATGGCCACATTGGCGGCCGTGGTGAGCTCCGGATCAAAGAGACGCCCCATCTCCATCGCCAGTAGTTTGGATAGCTGATATCTGGCGTCGGGCCGGCAGTCTCGTGAGAAGGTGGTGTCGATCCAGTCGGCCAGGGCGATGATGCGCGCCGCCAGGGGGATCTTCTCTCCGGCCAGGCCGTCGGGGAAACCGCTGCCGTCATGAGCCTCATGATGGTGGCGGATAATGATCCCCACTTCCCGTAACTCCGTGAACGGCTCCAGGGCTGTCTGCCCCACAAGGGGATGAGATTCATATTCCCGCAACTCGTCGGGAGTCATCTCCTCTCTTTCCTTGGCCAGTAACTGCTCCGACATGCCGATAGTGCCCAGGTCATGGAGGAGCGTCGCTCTCCGAACCAGTTCGGAGCGGAGTTTGTCCAGTCCCAGATGTTGAGCCATCCGCTCCGCCAGGGCCGTTACGGTCCGGTGGTGGTTGGCGGAGCGGGCGCCGTACTGTCCCATGATGTAGGCAAATGCCGTCACCACGTTTTGCTCGGATGTCGCGCCGTTGTTTGCCGGACTCTGCGTATCGTTAAGCTTCTGACGAAGCTGCGCTGTCTGCTGGAGAACCCGGTTCTTGAGATTGCTGTTCCAATCGGCCAGTTCCACGTTTTGTCGTCTGACCAGTTCGTGGAGTCGCTGGTTCTCCCGGGTCAGCCGGTAGCGGTGGAGCCCATCCTGTACCGCCTGACGCAGTTCGTGCTCATTCCACGGTTTGGTTAAAAACCGGTAGGCTCCTCCCTGATTGATCGCGTCGATGGCGGCGCCCACATCGGTGTACCCGGTGAGGATCATCCGGGAGATGTCGGGAAACAGCCCCTTTGCCTCCTGGAGAAAGGACGCTCCGGTCATCTCCGGCATCCGCTGATCACTCAGGATCAGGCCGATGTTTTCGGTGGTCTTCAGGATGGCCAGCCCTTCCTCCCCCGAGGTGGCCGTCAGAACCAGGAAATCCTCATTCCGGAAGAGACGGCGCAGGGTATTGAGGATGTTGGATTCATCATCCACGCAGAGGATACTGAGAGGTGTCGGGGGAGCTCCCTTCACCAGATCATCCGGCAGTGGCGTCGTATTCATGAGTATCTCCCTGATGGCGTCGGTATTATTTTTGAACGTACGCGACTCTATTGAGCGGTATGTTCAGTTGATGGCGCTTGACGGATTCCATGGATGTGGTGGTCACCTCGCCCCGCTCAACCACCAGAATCCCGCGGCTGCTGTAGATGTCCCGAGTCAGCACCATGCCGGGCTTCAGATTCTTGACTAAAACCTCCTGCTCCCCCACGGCCTTCTGCCCGTGGGGAGCGTCAAGAATCTCCTTAACCGCCAGATTTGCGGCGGCCGTAAGAGCCGGGTCGAAGAGTACCCCCATGACGGGAGCCAGCTTTCTGGTCACCTGATACTTGGCGTCCATCCCGGCTTCCGGCGAGTAGGCATGGTCGATGAAGCTGGCCAGGTGGATGATCCTTGACCCCAGGGGGATATGCTCGCCGGCCAGTCCGTCGGGAAAACCGTTCCCCTCGAACTCCTCGTGATGATGACGGATGATGAGTCCGATCTCGTCCAGTTCTTCGCTTACCTTCAGGATCTGCTGTCCCTTCACCGCGTGGGCCCGGTACTCGGCCAGTTCGTCATTGGTCAGCATCTCCGTGTTCTTGGCAATCACCCCGTCGGGAGCGGAGAGGAGGCCGAGGTCATGAACCAGCGCCGCATTTCTGATGATATCACGTTTGGACTGGGGAAGGTTCAGGGCTGTCGTCATGGATTCCACCAGAGCCACCACGTTCCGGGACTGCTTGCCGAGCTTCTTGCTCCGCTGCTCCAGCAGATCGGCAAACATGAAGATAATGGCGTCACCGCTTTTCTGGGGGCGGTCAACCTGCTGGCGCGACTCTTCCAGCTTCTTCCGGAGCAACGCCGTCTGTTGCAGCACCCGCTGCTTGAGACTGGCGTTCCACTCTTCCAGCTCCTTTTTGAGCCGCTGGTTTTCCCGAACCAATTGATACCGTTGCAGTCCGTCACGCACGGCAAGGAGCAACTCCTGCTCGTTCCACGGCTTGACCAGAAAACGTTGCGCACCCCCCTGATTGATGGCGGCTATGGCCGCGGACATATCCGCGTAGCCGGTAAGAATCATCCGGGGCGCATCGGGGAGCAGCAGGGCCGCCTGCTGGAGGAATTCCGTGCCGGTCATCTCCGGCATCCTCTGGTCGCTGAGGATCAGGCCGATACCAGTGGTTCGCTCCAGAATTTCCAGGGCCGCCTTGCCCGAGGTGGCCGTCAGAACCTTGAACGGTTCAGTCCGAAAGAGCCGGGTCAAGGCCTTGAGGATATTCTCCTCGTCATCCACGCAGAGAATCATCACCGGCGCCTCTTCCTCGGGAAGCTCCACCTGTTGCCGCGGTTGATTCTCTTCCGGCGGAATCTCTTCCTGCCCTTCCGGCTGACTCTCGTTCATGGTGTCTCCTGGGTTCGGGGAAGTTTGACGGTGAAGGTCGCTCCGGCGCCCATGCGGCTTTCCACCTGCAACTCTCCACCATGTTTGACGATAATGTCATAGGAGATACTCAAGCCCAGCCCGGTCCCCTTGCCGACCTCCCTGGTGGTGAAAAAAGGCTCAAAAATCCGTTCCTTCAGCTCCTGGGGAACACCGTGGCCGTCATCCGTCACCGTTACGTAGACGAATTCCCGGTCATGTCGGCTCGTCAGGGTAATCATTCCCGGAGGGGTGATGGCGTGGCCGGCGTTGATCAGCAGGTTCATGAATACCAGATTCAACTGACCCGGGTGGCAGGAAATCACCGGAAGATCCTGGTACGCTTTCGAAATGGTGGCCACTGATTGGAGTTCGTTGTTCACCAGGGCGAGGGCGCTCTCCAGACAGGAGGTGATATCCACCTGTTCGTATTCGGGGGTATCCACGCGGGAAAAACTTTTCAGGTCACGGACGATCCGCGCGACCCGCTCAACCCCTTGCAGGGATTCGGCGATGAGCTCAGCGCCATCCTCCAGGATGAGGGAAACATCCAGCCGCTCCTCCGCCGCGGCAAGCTCCCTGAGCTGCTCCGGCGAGGCCGTAAGGTTCAGCAGTTCCCGCTGCATGGTCACGTAGTCGTGTAATCGCGTGTAGTATTTTGAAAATATTCTTATATTGCTGATCACGAAACTGAGGGGATTGTTGATTTCGTGAGCCACCCCGGCGGCCAGTTGGGCGATGGAGGTCAGCTTTTCCTTGCTTTCGGCCCGCAGCTTTTCCACGGTTGCGCCGCTGTTACTCCGGAGCAGCCGGTAACGCTGTAACCCTTCACGCACTGCCAGGAGCAATTCTTCTTCGTTCCACGGCTTGAGCAGGAAGCGATAAGCGCCTCCCTTGTTCATGGCGTCGATTGCGGCAGTCACATCCATATACGCGGTCAGAATCATCCGCGGGATATCGGGGGCGAGCATGGCCGCCTTCTGAAGAAAGGTCGTCCCGGACATGTCGGGCATCCGCTGGTCGCTGATGATCATCCCGATATTTTTTCTGCTCTGCAGAATGGCCAGAGCTTCATGACCCGAGGTGGCCGTCAGGACCTTGAACGGTTCCGAGTGAAAAACGTATTTCAATGATTTGAGTACATTCTCCTCGTCATCCACGCAAAGGATGTAGAGCGGTTCCTGTGTCGGCTCTGTCTTCTGTTCCCGTGCCTGAGAGTCGTTCAAATTACTCCTCCTTTGTTCTCTACATTTTTCGCCGGCATGCTTTCGCTGTTGCGTGGCAGTTTTATCGTAAAGGTCGTCCCTTGATTGGAACTCTCCACCATAATCTCACCGCCATGCTTGGTTACGATGTCGCGGGTGACGCTCAAGCCGAGTCCGGTTCCCTTGCCTACATCTTTGGTAGTGAAAAAAGGTTCGTAAATTCGATCGAGGATACTGTCCGGGATGCCGTGGCCATCGTCACCCACTGTTACAAAAATAAATTTGTCGTCGTGCCGGCTTTTCAGGGTAATAGTCCCCGGGGGGGTAATCGCCTGACCGGCGTTGCGCAAAAGGTTCATGAAAACCTGGTTCAGCTCCCCCGGATGACAGGAGATGGGAGGGAGCGGCGTCAGTTCCTTGATCACCGTGGCCACATGGCTGAGCTCCTCGGCGACAATGTTCAGGGCGTTCACCAGGCAGGTAGTCAGGTCAGCCTCCTCATATTCCGGGGCATCGATGCGCGAAAAGCTCCTCAGGTCACGAACGATCCGCGCCACTCTCTTGGCGCCGTCCAGGGATTCGACGACCAGATCCGCTCCGTCTTCCAGAATATAGGGAATATCCAGTTTTTCCTCGGTTGCGGCAAGCTGCTGATTCAGTTCCGCCGGCGCCGTCTGCTCCAGGGCGGTCCGTTGCGCCTGGATAAAACTTCCCATGGCGGAAAAATAGCCCGTTAGCGTCTGCAGGTTGCTGGTGATGAACCCCATGGGGTTGTTGATTTCATGAGCGACTCCGGCCGCCAGTTGGCCTATGGAGGCCAGCTTTTCATTGTGCAGGATTATCAGCTCTTTTTCTCGTCTCTTCTTGATCTCTTCCTGAACCCGACGTTCCAGAGTCCGGTTCACCTCTTCGGCTTCCCGTTCCCGGAGGGAGGCCTCCTCCAGGCGTGTCTTGAGGATGGCGTTGCGTGTGTTCAGGATAAAGACAAGAACCATCCCGGTGAGGATGGCCATGGCCATCACCGCGGTGGCGATGAGTATCCGGCGGGGATGGTCGATATCGAATTTACCGGCCGGAATGAAATTAATGATGGACAGGGGCGTTCCGCCGATGTCGGTTTTGGTGGCCAAGAGCTCACCATAGGGTTTCCCGGCGATTTTTAGCGGCGTCAGTACGCCGGGAGTAAGGTGAGGGGGGGTGGTCTGCAGTGGAGGCGGCAACCGCTGCTCCGGCGGAAGGAAGAGGTACCGCTCATCCATGGTCAGGGCGACCACCTCCGGCGAACCTTCCTGGTTGCCGACAAAGTGGGTATATACCAGAGAGAGGGGCATTATCCCGATTATCTGGCCGATAAGTCTCTCCTTGAAAATACAGGGGAGAGAAATGATGATCCGGGCGCCGCCACGGTGAGTGTCGGTCAGGAAATATTTCCTGGCGTCTCGTCTTACGAACCTGGACCAATCGGTTTTGTCGCCTGGCCCGTCGCGAGCACCGCTCAGTGCAAGGGGGTGTCCGTCGGGAGACAGCAACAGTACGCGGCTGTAGACCGGGTGCCGTCCAAGGCTGTTTTTCTGTGCAAATTTATCCAACAGTTCCTGTATGGCGGCGAGACTTGCATTGAGTCCGTACTCCAGGGACATCCCCAGCGCTTGGTTTTCGAAATAGATGGCTATTTCCCGGGCATCGGCCAGTTCCTTGAGGGCGTTGGTCTGGGCGCTGAAAAAATAGCCGGCCGCGCTTGCCCGCCGATCGAATTCTTGAATGAGTTGGCGTCGTTGTGACTCCTGTAACGCCACCTGTCCCCGGTAGTGGGCCACCACCAGATAACCCACATATCCGATCAGCGCCACGCAGACCATTACGGCCGAGATCTTGCTGAAGGAAGATATTTTTGTAATAATGCGCGACATTGTCTGTTCTGCCTGGCGGTGCGTTTCGCCCGAGAATGGTATGGTCCGTCGTCCGCGGCGCCATCTGACCGTCAACAGTATCATATTTCATCTGAGTTGATCCAATTAAAACCGCATCAGAGCTGCTCCTCCCGGCCCGGTTTTTCAGGTAGTGAGGTGTAAGAGCACCCCTGGAACTGCCACTGTCGCTAATGTGAGTGTTTTATGGCGTCAAGAGGGATCTCGTTCAAGGGGAGAACTATTGAAACCCCCCCCCTCTTGATGGCTTCGTTGGGCATGCCGAATACGACGCAGGTCGCCTCGTCCTGGGCGATGGTATATGCCCCGGCATCCTTCATCTCCTTCATGCCGCTGGCCCCATCGTCCCCCATCCCCGTGAGGATGACCCCTACCGCATTGTTTCCCGCATAGCGAGCCGCCGATCGAAACAGCACATCCACGGAGGGGCGGTGCCGGGAGACCAGCGGACCATCGCGCAGTTCCACATAATAGCGGGCGCCGCTCCTCTTGAGAAGAACATGGCGGTTGCCGGGGGCGATGAGCGCCCGGCCGCGAATAACGGTATCATTGTCTTCGGCTTCCTTGACATTGATCCGGCAGAGACCGTCCAGACGCTTGGCGAAGCTTCTGGTGAACCCTTCGGGCATGTGCTGGACAATGACGATTCCCGGTGCGTCGGCCGGCATGGCCTCCAAAAAGACACGGAGAGCTTCGGTCCCTCCGGTGGATGCCCCCACGGCAAGCACTTTCTCCGTGGTCCGAAGCATGGCATGGGACGATGGCTTGGACAGGATTGCGTCCGCTGAAAGTTTGGGCTGTGGAGTTTTCGCCCGTTCCTGAATCGGTCGGACCCTTGCCTGGGCTGCCGCTTTTACCGCATCACAGATCCTGATACGGGATTCCTCTAAAAACTGTTTGGTTCCCAGGCGAGGCTTCAGGATTATCTCCACGGCGCCATATTCTATCGCCTTGAGGGCCGTCTCCGAGCCCCTTTCGGTGAGGCTGGAGCACATGACCACCGGGATGGGACGTTGTGACATGATGATCTTCAGGTAGTTCAGGCCATCCATGCGAGGCATTTCCACATCCAGGGTGATGACGTCCGGGACTTCTTCCTTGATTCGCTCCGAAGCGATATAGGGATCCGCCGCCGTTCCCATGATTTCTATCTGGGGATCGGATTGAAGGATTTCGACTAATGTCTGTCGTACTACTGCTGAATCGTCGATGATGAGAACGCGTATTTTTTTCATGCAATGCTCCATTAACTGGACGGATGGATAGATATCAGTGTGCTTAGGTGATTCGCGGCAAAGAGTGTACCGTATAACATGTTCGGTATCGATTTTCCGTTCATGGTTCGACAGGCTCACCACGAACGGAAAATAAGGCGGTTATTAAACCTGAATCCGTTCGCCCTGAGCTTGTCGAAGGGT